>CAYTDR010000377.1:0-7417 GCA_964436185.1 uncultured Candidatus Obscuribacterales bacterium
CGGGTTGTCTCCGGCAGCCACCAATGCCGTCACCATATCCAGTGCGCATGTAATTGAATCAATCGGACTGCTTATGCTGGTAATCCTCTCTGGCTTCGGCTGGGCGCACACGAGAAAACCTACTCACATAGCCTTGTCTAAGAAAGGAATTGCCTGGGAATGGCGGCGCTGGCCGTTCAATCACGGCAAACTGATTCCCTGGATGAGCGTGGACTTCATTCATGTTTCCAATTCGACGGAGAAAACTTCCAACAGAGATGCGATCATATCCATCGACTCTGAAGCGAAGCAAAATGCTATGGAATTCAAGCTCGTCGGACTGGCAACGACAGAGGAGAAAGAAAGATTTCTTAGAGCGTTGAATGACTGGGCACCGAATGTGAGGCGCGACGCCCGCTTGATGGATGTACTAACACCTCCGCAGGATCATAGTTATACTGAGCTCTGGATGCAGGCTCTCTCCGCACCACCAAAGAGGGAACGTCTGGCACCTCTACCAAATGGTGCGGTGTTGAAAGACGGACAATATACGGTCGACAGACAAATAGGTGTCGGCGGTCAGGGTACAGCCTATCTGGCCGCTGTCGAGTCAGGCCATGAGGTGGTTCTCAAAGAGTTCATTCTGCCTGTGTATGTCGAGATCAGTGTCAGACGTCAGGCACTAGACCGAATGCAAAACGAAGTCGAAATGCTTAAACGTCTCGACAATGATAGAGTGGTGAAATTGATCGACTTCTTTATCGAGGATCACAGAGGCTACCTGGTTCTCGAGCGGATCGATGGCGACTCGCTCCGCACCATCGTTGATGGCGGCAGGAAGTTCAGCGAGCAAGAAACGATCGACCTCGCCGAACAGATGTGCACGATACTCGAATATCTGCATAGCTTGAGTCCGCCGGTCGTACATAGAGACTTTACGCCGGACAACTTGATCCTCACCAGGACTGGTATCTTGAAGTTAGTCGACTTCAACGTTGCTCAACAAAAGGAAGCCACTGCAACAGGAACGGTCGTAGGAAAGCATGCTTACATTCCTCCCGAGCAGTTCCGCGGCAAGCCCAACACACAAAGCGATATTTATGCAATGGGTGCATCTCTTTTCTATATCCTTAGAGGAACTGATCCCGAGCCAATCAGCATGTCACGCCCGAAAGAGGAAGACGAAACGATTTCAAACGGAATGGACCATATCGTTGCCAGAGCAACGGCTCTGACTCTCGAAGAACGATACAGCGGCATCAGTGAAATGCGAACAGACTTTCAACAACTACTCGGATGCGGGCAACAGGCAAGCACCATAGACGATACCGTGTAGAAGATGGGTACACGGGGTGATGCCACGCATTTACCAAAACAAAAAGCAGCATAGAGACTGATGTTTACAATGCGTAAGTAAGCAGCTGTTCAGAAGAATTCACATCAAACACAAGTTTAGTGACTAGCTCAGTGCTGTTGTTCTTGTGATTGATTGGGCAGAGTTATCCGCTCCATCTGCTGATATCCCGGAGCCGGTGCCGATTTCCCGGCGACATCCGTGGCGGAATATTGCGTGATGGTCAGATCCCCTCCATCCGAAGGAAGTACCGGTGTCCTCTGAATCATCTGAGCTCGTCGAACAGGCCGACTGGCTTGGGTCGCAGCAATCAGCTCGTCGAAACCAGGCAGCGGCCTCACAGGCTGAACGTCCGGAATTGTGTTCGAGCTTATTTCCGCTGGAGGAGGCGGGAATTTCCTATATGAAGATCGTCCGTCATTCATAGAGATTGGTGGGAGCTTTGTCCTAACCAGCGGCGGCGCATTGGGGACGGTTTGGTATTGTCCGGCCTTTACCGCCATAGGTGGTGCCTTGAACTCAGGAACAAACGGATATGACGAGTATTCAGGAAACGAGACAGCAACTGGTGGCGGCGGTGGAATCAAAAATGATTCTCGTCTTCCTCCTGCAGAGGCTTTGTGATGGCTCTGAGGAGAACTTGAAGACTTAGCAGAGGCGACTGTCTTCGAGCCTGAGTTGTGGCGCGCGATTCTCTTGGACGAGCGTGAAGTCTGTCTCGACTTGGATCCTGAGGCTTCCTTCTTTCCCACTTCTGGAGATTGCGGCTGCTCAGATACGACTTTAGTCGAAGGTGTTTTCTTCGCCACTGTTACGTTATGCGATTGGATAGGTGCGACAGAGCTCTTCGCCGTCTTTACAGGCAAAGGCTCCAGAAGTGGTTGAATAAGCTCCATGGCTTGCGGACAGACGAAGAACAATCCGCTTGCAGCAAGCACGGCCATCGAGGTAAACACCAAAGAGAACTTCGGTTCCTTATGCAGCTGTCGCTCGTACCGATGTGGATCGTAAACAGTCCTCTGGAAAGTCTGGATTGTAGGAATGCTCGGCATGCTCGGAATGAGATCATTGCAGGTCGCATCATTGAAAAAGCTCAGCGAAAGACGAACATTCGTTCCATCCGAGAGTTTCAAAGCCAGGTCGGAAACAGAAGCTATGTCAGTCTCACTGAGTGGAATGCTCGTATGCGCTGCCAGACATAAAACACGATTGGAGCCTGGTCGAACAATACGTTTGGCCAGAGAGACCTCAACCGTGGGAATGATGTCCCTCGATGCCTGAATGAATTGTTGAACTACTGCCTCTTCTTGAGAGTCAGCCTTGATAATCTCGCTTCCTGTCATTATTGTGCCGCCGCCGCGAATACAGCCCCATAACGTGGCTGCTTAGAGAACTACTCGTATGTAGACGCATCAGTTCAGAGATTGTTGCCCCGAACTCCCCTTATTTTTCCATTCAATCACATTTTTCCGAGACTGTGGAAATGGAAGAGATCAGGTCTTAGGCGAATAGATAATCGCCTTCAAGAAGGTTCCCACCCTATTGCTGCTGTAGCTGAAACAGCTGCACGCAACAGTTTCGGAGTCATCCCAGTTGCCCCAGGAGAGCTCCGGAACAAGACATACAGGAGAGAAATCAGTCTGCTTTCCTTCAACCCCCAAACTCTTACTCCGATGAAGTTTTACGTTCGTCGTGGAACTGTTCGACACAACGGATTCAGATTCGTCCCATTCGCCCCAGGGCACCTCAGGAACCAGACAGAGAGGAGAGAAAATAGATTCCGAATCGGGCTGCGAGTTTTTGTTCCAACGATGCTTGAAGGGCTGCTCGCCGGGAGCGTGAATTTGCTCACGCAATCGATGGATTAATCGCCCGGAAATAACCCGCGTATAGGTGGCACAGTCGCGCTTTCGGCGCATCTCTTTCAGTTTGAATAACATATCCCAAGATTTCCCAGCAGTTCCTGATTTTACATAACGCCATAATGCAGAGGAATCCATCATGCATAGATTCCCGAGCTCAAGCCATACGTGATCGCCGCAATGAAGCCAGGTAGCTTGTTTTAAAGATTCTCATTCTCTATCCTTAGTATGTAATCCCGACAAGCCATAATTACTGCTCTCCAAGCTGTTCTTACCAAGTTCTTGTCGCACTGGAAAGTTGCTTTCGATAACGGAAAACAGTTCTATCTTTTGCTGCTTGATTCGTCTGCAGACGTCGTTCAACCGGATAAAATGTTTCGGTCAGTCCGTGAGGAACCAATGTTTAGCAGTACCCGTTTAGTTTGTCTTATCACTTCTTTGCTTATTCTTCTTTCCTCTCAGACTCTCATTGCGGGAGCGAAAACACCTGCCAAAAAATCAAGCGAAGCGAAAGACGCTAGGAAAAGCGACAGCGATAAGGACGACAAGAAAGATAGCGACAAGAAAGAAAGCGGCGATACGGACGATGACGAGGAGGACGATCCGGAACCGAAACTGTCGGTAACGGAACACGTCATCACCATTGGTGGCAAAGAAATTAAATACAAGGCCACGGCAGGCTACATGCGCTTGAAGGACTATCAGCCGAAGAAAAAGTCAGGCGACTCAAAGGATCAAAAGGACAAATCGTCAAAAAGTAAAACGGACGAACACAAGTCTAGAGCAAAGGTATTTTTCATCGCATATACCAGGCAAGACGTCGGTGATATTGCAAAACGACCGGTCTCATTTTCGTTCAACGGCGGGCCCGGCTCATCATCAGTCTGGTTGCATATGGGCGGTCTCGGTCCGCGGCGCGCTCTACTTACCGATCGAGGAGAGGCGCTTCCACCGCCATATCGACTGGAAGACAACGCCTATTCGTGGCTGGATTTGACCGATCTAGTTTTCATCGATCCAGTCTCGACAGGCTTCAGCCGTACGGAAGCTGATGAAGATCCCAAAAATTTTCACGGCTATAAAGAAGACATCGAGAGCGTCGCCGAATTCATCAGACTCTATACGACAAAAAATCAGCGATGGCCGTCACCAAAGCTGCTCGTTGGAGAAAGCTATGGTACTACCCGTGCCGCCGGTCTTTCGGAGTTCTTACAAGAAAGATATGGAATCTATCTCAACGGGATTGCGCTCGTATCGTCTGTGTTGAACTTTGCCACGCTCGATTTCGCACCGAACAACGACATGCCGTTCGTGCTCTACCTTCCATCGTACGCCGCTACTGCGTGGTATCACAAGAAACTTTCCGCAGATATGCAAAGCAAGCCTTTGAGCAGCGTTTTGGAAGAAGCTGAAGCCTTCGCATCGACCGACTATCTCTTGTCGCTATTCCAAGGTGACAGATTAAGTCAGGACAAAATTGAGCAGTTATCGCAAAGACTGTCCGACTTCACCAGTCTCCCAGCTAAAGACATTGCGCGGCTTAACGCACGTGTCCCAGACGAACTGTTTTTCACCCGCCTTCTCATGGACAAAAACCGTCAAGTTGGGCGCTTCGACAGTCGCTACACTGGAATTCGATACAATCCAGGCACCGATCGAAACGATTTCGACCCGAGCTTCGAAGCAGTCAGCGGTCCGTTTACAGCCACGTTCAACGACTACATCAGGAGAGAGCTTCACTTCGAGAGCGAACTGCCTTACGAGACACTTGCAAACGTTTGGCCATGGAGCTTTAAATCGTTCGAGAATCGATATGTAAACGTAGCAGATGATTTGCGCAGGGCAATGACGCGCAATCCTTATCTAAAGGTTTGGATCTGCTCAGGGTATTATGACCTTGCGACTCCGTACTTCGCCTCGAAATACACAGTGGATCAAATGTCTCTCGATCCGCTAATTCGAAAAAACATTCGACTGACCTATTACGATGCCGGACATATGATGTATGTGTACAAGCCGGCATTGATCAAATTCAAATCTGACTTTGAAACATTCCTGCAAGATGCTTGCCTGCCTGACTCGCGTGCAGTCCCCTCCGTCGACCCATAATACGAACTGCCACTTCGCATTTAAAGTCCGGGTCGAACCGCATTCGCCACAGCGGACAACTGAAAGTTGCACCATCTCGTTTTGCGACGCAGGTTGTGATAGACTCGGCTTTTTCGTGTCGATACAGTAATGCAGAATTAGCATCTCATGAATGAATCAAGTTCGACAGCGGGTCAGGGAGCTTTCATTCGCGGTTTAGCCGTAATTGTTTTTCCGCTTGCCATCTTTGTGGCAGCTTGCTTGACATTCTTGATTGAACCGCTTGTCGGTAAGTTGTTCCTTCCTCTTCTGGGCGGCTCTCCGAACGTTTGGAATACTTGCGTACTCTTCTTCCAGATTGTCCTTCTAGCAGGCTATCTTTACGCCCACTTTCTCAGCACGCGATTCACCCCAAGAATGCAAGTTCTCATCCACTTGCTGGTCATCTGGCTTCCCGTTCTGACTCTGCCATTTCAAAAACCATCTTCGGTACCATCCAAAGATCATCCGATCATGTGGTTGCTTTCTTCGCTGCTGGCAATCTCAGGTGCCGTATTCTTTGCCGGCACCACGACGAACCCGCTCATGCAGAAGTGGTATTCCAACTCGCGTTTCTTCCTCTCTAACGATCCATATTTTCTGTATGTCGCCAGCAATGCCGGCTCATTCATCGGTCTTCTCTCTTACCCATTTTTGATCGAGCCTGTATCGAGCATCGCGCAGCAAACCAACCTGATCACGACAATCTATATAGTCTTTGCGACTACCATTTCGCTGTCCTCATTTTTGATGCTCAAGGCACAGTCACATCAGACAGAAAAGGCGGACGTAGCTGATCAGTCCGCTTCAGCCTTGCCCACGGAACGACCGGAGATCAGGCACTACGGACGATGGCTCTTACTGACTGCATTACCGTCTAGTCTGATGCTTGGTATCACCACTTACATCACGCAGGAACTATCCTCTTTCCCACTTGCCTGGATACTTCCACTCTCAATCTATCTGATCTCTTTCATAATTGCCTTTTCACGGGTTCCGAGCTCACTACTGCGAGCCCTGGCGTTAATAGCACCACTATTTGTCATTGTCACATTGACGCTTGTCGCTTCTGATACAGCGATAATTCGAACTTCAACCGTTGGGTCGAACATCAACGTCGGAATGTCCATTCACCTGATTACTCTGTTCATCCTCTGTACGGCTTGTCATGGCTTACTGGCGATCGATCGACCCGCTCCTGCATTTCTTACTCAGTACTACCTGACCGTATCCGTTGGAGGCGTTATAGGAAGCGCTTTCAACACGCTGATGGCGCCAGCCTTGTTCACTGAGTCCCTCGAGTATCCGCTCGTTCTCTCAATCACCGGAATCACTCTCACGGTATGGCCGCTTCTTCCTCCCGTGATCAAGCTGAAGGAATATCGAACGGAAATGTCTCGAGGCATGTACGTGCTGATACCGCTGGTAATGGTGCTCATTTGTCGACTCGGTGATCTGCCTAAGTATGCGTACTTCATGCCACACAGAACAAACAGTTCACTAATCAACGAGCTGTTTGTGGATGCAGTCTTTCAACTGCTCATCCCAATTATCATCTGTGTTCTTTTGTCAAGAAACATCGTACATTTTCGGATTGGGCTAGCGACAGTGGCTGCGTGCCTTCTGATGCGTTTCGTCGCCGGCGATCCACGTTTAGTCCATGAGAGTCGGAACTTTTTCGGATGCATGAAAGTAACCGTCAATCGCAAGAGTAACTGCTGCACGCTCTGGCACGGTGCCACCGTACATGGGGCGGAAAGTCTAGATCCGCACAAGAGAGGCATACCGTTAACCTATTACACCACCGACGGGCCGATCGGTGACGTAATGACAGAGATCGTTAACAAGCCGACGGAGCAGGCACCAGGGGCGATAGCGCTGATTGGGCTCGGCTGCGGCAGTCTTGCTTCTTATGCAGGAAAAGGGCAGGAAGTATCAGTTTACGAGATCGATCCTGCAGTCATCAGTATAGCCAACAACCCGTTCTATTTTACCTACTTGTTTCAAGCTATCCAAAAGGGCAGCAAGATCAATACCGTGCAGGGAGATGGACGCCTGGGAATTTCTCAAGCTGTCGACGGAAGTCTTAAGCTCA
>CAYTDR010000378.1:0-7395 GCA_964436185.1 uncultured Candidatus Obscuribacterales bacterium
CAAAGTGAGCGGCAGGATCGGGCTGAATCCCAAGCGGCTCGACACAATCCAATTCCACAGGAACACTATACGCCTCCTCTCAGTCCTTCAATTGCATCGGCCGCAGTACAAGCCAGCTAAGAACGAAGAACACCACGCAAAACAAAGACAGAATCAACGGAACAAACCACACAGCATCCCATCCGGCACCACGCACGAACGCATCGCGTGACAAAATCACAAAGTAACGAGCAGGAACGATAACTGATACAAGAGACAGCGGAAACGGAATATTGGCTATTGGATAAACGAATCCCGAGAGAAGCAGACAAGGAAAAAATCCAATCGACGAGGTTGCCTGCACTGCGATTGTCTGCGAATTGGCATATGTCCCCAAACACAAACCGAAGAGCACCGAGGTCATCACATATATTGGAGTAGTGACCAAAAGTGGTGTCGGGTCGCCAATCGGTACGGAACCAAATACAATGGCAGCGAAAGCGATGACCAGAGCAGCCATAAGAATTGAAATCAAGAAATAGGGTACAGCCTTGCCCAATAAAAAGCCTGCCGCATTAGGTCTGGTGGCGTAGACTCGAATAATAGTCTCCTGCTCCTTCTCTCGCGAGGCAGCCACCGCTGACAGCAACGCCGGATACATCCAGAGCACCACGGCAAGTGCGCCTGGCACTATAAAGAGCTTCTCCAGCCTGGCAGGATTGAACCACAGACGCAACTCGGGATGCACAGGAGCAAGCTCACCATCCGGTTGCCTCATCTTTTTGAGCATAGCGAGGAAGTGAAGGTTTACCGCCTCCACGATATTGCTGAGCACCTGCACGTTAGCTATGTCCGTTCCGTCGAGCATAACTTTGAGGTCAGTGTTCTCGCCGCGAAAAATTCGCTTGGCAAAACCGTCAGGAATCTCGAAGGCCATTTTTGCAGCACCGCGCTGGATGTCGTAAGTCATAGACTTCTCATCACTCCTGGGCGCGGGAACGAACATATTGGTGGCATACAGTCTTGCCACATATTCCCTGGACAATGATGAATTATCATGATCCTCGACCACGATGGGAATGCTCTTGGACTCCAGTCTGATACCGTATCCGAAGAGAAGCAACGAGAATATCGGCAGAATAAAAGCGAGTGCCAGACTCAGTTTGTCTCGACGAAACTCCTGCCACTCCTTCAGGGCTTGAACGATAATGATGTTTTTCATACATCGGCCCTCTTGCTTCGCTCAACCACATCGATGAAGGCATCTTCCAACGACAGGTCGATAGCTTTGATTTCCCGCGGTTCACAATTACCGTCACGCAATATAGACCTGAGCCTGTCAACCTCGCCCTCGCCATCATCCAGCAAAACATGTATTTCATTGCCACAAATGGCGACTCGCCAGTGATCGAGCTGCTCAGTCAATAGCTGGAAGGCTTCGCGCAGGTCGTCAGTCTCTACTTTGAACAAGTCACGTTGGTGCTGTTGCTTGATCTCGGTTGGTGAGCCTTGCGTGACGATTTTGCCGCCTGACATAAAAGCCAGTTGACTGCAAAATTCGGCTTCGTCAAGGTAGTGCGTGGTCACCAGTATTGCCGCACCGCTGTCGGCAAACTCTCGTATCAACGTCCACATCTGCCGCCGTGCCAGCGGGTCCACGCCTGAGGTCGGCTCGTCAAGAAAGATAATCTTGGGATCGTGCATTACAGCGGCACCAAATGCGATGCGCTGTTTCCACCCGAGCGGCAGGGTTCCGACAATAGACTTCTGAAAGTCCTTCAAATCACAAGCTTCGATAACCCAGTCAATTTGCCTCTGCCGAAGCTTCAGCGGAATGCCGTAAACTCCAACGTAAAATGCCAGATTCTCACGGACAGTAAGATTGTCGTAAAGGGAAAACTTCTGACTCATGTACCCGATGCCCTGTCTCACATGCGGAGACCGAAGGTCCTTTTTCTCGCCCTGAAGCTCCACCTTTCCTGATGATGGTGTCGAGAGCCCGCACAACATCTTTATGGTCGTAGTCTTGCCGGCGCCGTTGGCACCAAGAAGACCAAGGATTTCTCCGTAATGCACTTCTAAACTGACTCCATCCACAGCTGTGAAGTTGCTGAATCGTTTCTCGAGATTTTCACACTTTAGTGCGGCACCGGCCCTGGTTCGAGGGCTTGCTGACTCGGGCTTCCGATCCGACAGTCCACGAGCATTGTCGCGTGGTATCTCCTTCGATACCGCCGCTCCCTTTCCGTTCGATCCGCCATCCAGATGCGGAAACGGAACCAGCTCGCTCTCCTTCACACCAAGCTCTCGCAACCGCATAACGAAGACGTTCTCCATTCCTGGAGACATTTCACGAGCATCGCTCAATGTTAGTCCGGATTCGCCGAACTTCCGCTTGATACTCTCTGCAATAGCCACCCTGCTCCCGGTAATTTTCGAGCCCTTATCCGGGGTCGGCTCGCTCGGCGAGTTCGGCTCGTCTGCCTGACGAGTCTTTAGCAGAGGGTCGTTTGTCTGTGGCAATTCCGATCCTACGGTAGGATTCGCAAATTCAGCAGGCACTTGTCTCTGCTTCGCGCCGGAGGCAATCTCATTCTGCAGCTTATCTCGTCGCGATACGAGGTTCGCCTCCGACGGATCGGAGGGCTCCCGGCTATCAAACCGATGTCGAGGCGTCGCGCTTCCACTCACGGCAGGAGAAATCGCCGTCATCGCAGCCGATGCGGGGACTGCTCCTGCCTGCACTCGACAGTTCATTTCAAAGTCATCAGAATCAGCAATCAGAACTTCAAGCCTGTCACCCTTCATGTAAATATCCTTCACGGAAGAGCCGAGCTCGACCTTTTCGATCAAAGCCGGAACTGAGTTCAATTTTTCATGGTCTTTGATCAGGAATGTTAAACGGCGCAGATGGAGCGCCTCTTCGAGCTCCAATGGCGCTCCGGACTGCTCGATCTTCCCGTTGTACATTAAGGCGATCCGATTGCATCGCTCTGCCTCGTCAAGGAAAGGCGTGGCAATGATCACCGTCTTTCCATCATGGGAGAGCGTATTGAGAACCTGCCAAAGTTCGCGGCGGGCAAACGGATCGAGCCCACAGGTCGGCTCATCCAATATGATCAGTTTCGGGTCTGACACCAGCGCACAACAGAGTGCCAGCTTCTGTTTCATTCCACCGGAGAGCTTGCTAGCCAATCGATCGGCAAACTTCAGAAGACCCATGCTCTCAAGATGCGTCTTTTTGAGCTTCTCGATCTCCTCATCAGATATCCCATACAACCCAGCCTGATAACGAAGATTTTCTTCAACAGACAACTCCGGATAAAGAGCAGTGTTTTGCGGAACGAATCCAATGGTTCTTCTAGCATCGGCAGGCTTCTTGCCAAAGACAGTAGCCTCGCCGCCGGACTGTTTCAAGATCCCGGCGAGGATTTTCAACGCAGTCGATTTGCCGGCACCATCAGGTCCAATAAGTCCGAATAGATCACCGCGCTCAACTTCGAGATTGACACCTGAAAGAGCTTCCTGACCTGTCTTCTTATATTTCTTGGTCAAATCACGAACTGATACCACAACTTCACGGGCACCAGATTTAGTTTTACTTAGAACGGGGAGTACGGAAGTCACGTCAATTATCTCCGGGACTTCAATTCGATTTCCGCCTCTGCGCCCATCCCCGGCTTCGCTCTACCATCCGCGTTATTCAGAGCGATCTTCAAACCGAATGACTGGCGCAGTCGATCATTTTTGAAATATACGTTTTGCGGAGTGAAGGACGCCTTAGAATCGATTGACACGATTTTCCCCTGAATCCGTTTCTCGCCGTCTGCACCCACGCTCACCATCGCTTTTTGACCAATTTTGATTTTGGCAAGGTCCTCTTCAGAAACGAATCCCCGCATATACAGAGCGTTTGGATCATAAACCGTGAGCAATACCTGTCCTTGTCCGACAATCTCACCAGGTTCCACGCTGCGCACGGAAACGACGCCATTAATAGGACTGGTCAGTTTGAAGAAGACAGACTTCGAGGATACCTGCGAAATAGCAGCCTTTGCCTGGCTTTCCGACGACTGCGCAGCATACGACATAAACTTCGCCTGAACCATATCGCGACGAAGCTCTTCAACCTTCTTCTCTCGACCTTTCTTCGTCGAGAACACTTTGGCGAAGAACCCTTTTGATTTCTTCTTCGCTTCATCTATATTCTTTTGCGCTTGCTGCACCTGAACGTTTGCTTGCTGCTCGGCAACCTGCGCCTGATTCAGCGCCTTCTTCGCTGTTTGAATTCCTCGACCAAGCTTTTGCGAATCAAGCGAAACCAACAACTGTCCTTTATGAACAGTGTCACCTTCATTCACTTTCACTGCGCTTACTCGAGTACCGGTCGCGGCGAGAATGTGAGTTTCATCAGCTTCAATTCGTCCGCTGAAACTCACGGTGTTGCGCTTCGGTGCAGATGCTGAATTTTGATAGGTCTGATATCCTACATACGCCAGGACGATGACAACCAGCGCTCCTATCAGAACCTTGGCCCATCGTACGATGGAATGTCGCTTATCCTGCGCAGCCTCGGAGTGGGCAGGCTGCCGAACATCACTATCACCAGTTTTTCCTGCGGCTTGTACAGTCATTTACTCAACCTTACGATTGCACGTCAATTAGTATGGACTCGGGGGGATTAGCACCGAAGGCTTCGGCTCTGCGACAGCCGGACATAGGATAGCTTCAGCTATCTGATCGGCCGCCAACTTTTTATTAGCGCTTTATTGAAGATTCGAAGCACAATCGCAGCCGAAATCAATATTTGCCAATCGCAAGACTTGCGTCTTTGATCACAATTGTTCGGAAATCCGCCAGGGCTTCGACATTCTTCAGGTTTGCTACAAACGAAGTATTGCGACAGCAAACTCGTCGGTATACATCAATGGCAAAACATGTCCTGGTCATATTCAATCCCAGTGCGAAATCACAGGTACAAACGGAAGAATGGATTGGCAAATTAATCGAGCACTTGAACACACAAGACGAGTATCTAGTCTCCTTTTACTCGACGACAAGCGAGTTGACACCAGAGAATCTTGTTCCTTTCATTAGACCGCCTCTCGACCTGATCATTGCCGCTGGAGGCGATGGAACAGTTCGCTTTACACTGGCAGCGCTGGCGAGCGTGAAGAGTGAAATCCCGGTCGCAATTCTGCCACTGGGGACAGGCAATGTCCTTGCTCGAAATTTAGGCGTGATGGATGCAGGCTTCTTCGCCAATCCATTTGAGTATGCTTTTGACTATATCGTCAACGGTCAGGTAAAAAAGATCGATTTGGGAATGATGAACGGCGAGTACTTTTCGTCCATGGCCGGAGTTGGTCCACTTTCAGACGCAATCGCCCAAACACATAGAAAGGAAAAAACGAAACTAAGATTGTTCGCCTATATAAAGGCATACGTAGCCACGATAACCAAGCCCTCTTATACATTCAAGGTTACAACCGGCGGAAAGACATACAAAGTACAGGCTTCAGGAATTTTCATCGGTAACGTCAATGACCTGGGCATCGGTACAGACGTTGATTCAGACGCACTGTTCAACGGACATCTCGATCTGCACATTATTAATCCAACCAACTTGGTAGAGTACGTCGAGCTTGGACGTCAATTTGCTGTTGGCGCACCAACGGGAAGGTCGCCGGAATTAGTGCTGCGAGTCAAGGAGGCGACAATCGAGCTAATACCGAGAAGAGGTGTGCGTTCCGCATTCCAGGTTGCCTGTGCGAAGTTCTTTTCCTTGTTCGGCGGTCAAAAACATGACTCGTATGAACCTAGAAACGACCAGCTGCCATGCATGGTCGACGGTGAAGAATTCGGGACCACGCCCATGCGCGTAACGGTGATACCACAAGCCGTCAACGTCCTTGTCTACAACTCTAACAAGGGGAAAGAGGAGGGCAACCGAGAATCGGTGATCTCGCGAATCGCGCCGTTATTCTTAGTCACCTGGTTCACTCAAATCTGGCGCTCATTACCGAGCCACAGATAGGCCCTCAGATCACAACTCTATAAGTTGCCGCAACGAAACATGCTGCTGGTCTCGTCGGCACAGGGTTCCTGGCGGTTCCTGTTTTGATTGGATGCTCCGCATACTGCTTGTCCAATGTGTGCGGATGGAAGCGTGGTTTCAACGAAAAATGGTACCGAGCGCGCGAGTTCTACGCAGTGATTGCTATCGCTTCACTGCTTGGTATGTGTCTCAATTTCTTCAAGCTGAACCCAATGAGTATGCTTTTCTGGACGGCTGTATTGAACGGAGTCCTGGCGCCACCCTTGCTGATCATCATTATGCTCATTTCGAACAACAAAAGCATCATGGGCGATAAGACGAACTCACTATTAGTCAATGTCTTGGCTGGCTGGCTACAGGTCTAATGACTGTCGCGGCCATCGCTCTCATGGTCTGCAGTATGCACTCCAATTGAGCTTTGATTACGGTTGGACAACTAAAGCGCGGTGACGGCTAGCCGGTGCGTTTCATAAAGAAAAGGACCTCGAGTAATGGTTTCTGATAGGGTGGCACAAGCTCATATGCGTGGTCGAGCTCGAAGAAGCGCGTCATTTTGATTTCATGGGCAGGCCGCGGCACTTGCTTTTTGTCTTGGGCTCCCGCGAAGCAGTACAACCGCTCAACTCCCTTCTGCTGAACGTAGCCAATCTCGACCAGCTCGGAGGGAGCCTCCAATCGCGCCTCTTCCTTTAGCTCACGAATTGCCGTTGTGAGTTTGCTTTCATTGCGATCGATGCTTCCCTTCGGAATACTCCAACGTTTCCCGTTGTTGACCAAAAGAACCTGCACCTTCTTTTTGCATCTGTAAAGTAGAACGCCGGCAGTCTTTTTCATGTCTATCCAACCTGCTAACCGATGATTCGATCACTTTTACTAAAGGATTATCACCCTGTGCCTTCTCCGCTAAATGTCTGGATGCCGGATCGCTTTTGATTTCATCGAGAGCACCGACTTGATTGTCGTTAAGAGTCGTCAGTAATCAAATATTAGCTTGAAATGGAGTTCGTTTTGTCAACTTGGTATTAAGAATGAGTTATAGCAAAACGTGGCGCAGCTCAGGGATATACGTTGCATACACACTGGACTCCCGCCATGATCCAACCTCAGTTTGCCAGCTCAAGAAACGTATCGTTGCTTCGCCTCTGACGCCATCGAGCAAGATTGATTCGTTGGCTGGTTCCTGAATGATCATAAAGTACAAGGAGAAGGTGTTCGGAGAGAATCATCCAGCTCTCGTTCCGGAGCTCGAGAAGATTTCCGTGGTTCTTGCCATTGCCGGTCAAAGCGCTGAATCGCGCACAACTCGAGAAAGATCAAAAACTCTGCCAGGAGTATCAGAAATACTGGAATGATCAGAT
>CAYTDR010000379.1:0-7394 GCA_964436185.1 uncultured Candidatus Obscuribacterales bacterium
TGCCTATGGAGGAAACACTTCATGCGCATTCCAACTGTGCCACCAGATATGGTTCGATTCAAAGCTATGCGCGAACACGGTTCGGTTCAAAACAGACCGGCATAAGCGATACTCGACTTAACAGTAAATGCGATTTTGTCAGTTCGATGGATTGGTTGGCGATTTAATCCGCCTTCCTCCGAGCTGTAACTCTTTTGTAACAGAGATAGCCTACTCTATTTATATGAAACTAAAACCCGATCTCTGCCCTACTTTCAAGGAACCGCATCCAATTCAATCCTAGCTTGATCGCTATTGCCTCTCCTGCTCAACTCAAGATCGCCGTTACGGTCTTCCTACGTATCAACCTGCATGGAATATCTTTGGAAAAATGACAGTCCGGACAGCTGCACAGATGTGCTATTTCGCTCATTTGGAGAAGCGGCTGTTCAGACTCCGATATCGGGCTTCACCCAGCTCGCGAATCGACTGCTTAATCCTCTGACAGGCACGGAAGAGACCTTGCCTGAGTTGCGACTGATTGAACCTGCTTTGAGGTACGAGCAAGGGACGACGGCTTGGTATGCTCAACAAACAGGTTATGGTTTTGGATATGCAGCAGATTTGGCTTTGCTTGGCAGGATCACACGAGGAAGAGTCCCGCCGGGAATAACACCCATACCACGCGCTGGCACCGCTGCACTGGCAAGGAGCAGTGGCACGCAGGCGACCTTGTATAACTTCGGATTGGGCGCTACGGCTGAAGGCGTATTCCGACCTATCCATGAAGACGAGATGGAACAGTTCTGGACAGCAAGATTTAGAAACGCCACTGTGGGCGGTGTGACATTCAGCACTCTGATGGCCTCCCGCGGCGCTACAAACACTCTCCTGACGAGCAAGTCGACGTTGCTCTCTGCGAGCCGTCCACTGGCCAGCCTGACCCGCCTGACCGCAGGTGCTGCCTCAACTATTCCAGCCAGCGTTGCTGCTGCCGAAGTCCATTCTCTGATGTCCAATGGAGATTTAGCCACCTGGGATGAGTTCAGCCGCACGGCAACACCGAATCTGGTCTGTGGTCTGCTATTGACTAAGCGGGGTTTCCTATTGCCGCCAGCAGAAAAAACCGGATTGAACCTAAAACGTGAGACCGAAAACTTTAGAAACCTGGCCGAACGAATCGGCATTGCCGATAGTGCCAAGAACATGGAGACCTTCGAAACACGCGCTCGCAATGCAGGTCTTTCGCGTCAAGAGATTGCCCGAACATACCACAACTTATCAAAACTAGGAGATCCCAATAGGCTTGGCGTTCTCTCTGCCGATTATAAGAAAGAGTTGGCAACGCAATCGCTCTTTCAAGCAGCCAATCCGACCGTCATAGATCAGGGGCAAAACAACACCTGTAACATCACCACAAGCGAAGGTTGGTTATACGCGACTGCACCATCCGATCCGATTCGAATGCTGTGGAAAATCGCTCAGCGCGGAAGATTCGAAACTCATAGAGGTGTAGTTGTATCTTTCACAGACACTCAGATTCAACCGGATGACGAAGCAAAAATCCTTTATCCTGCCATTCATGGATCTGGCTCCCGCTCTTATGCCAGCCAGCTCTTTCAATTTGGAGCCATCAACTCGCACTGGCAGAATCAGACAAGAACGCCCGATGGCAGAACCGTACCTAAAGGAAGTTTGCGCTACGATAAATTGCCTGTGGAGGGGAATCCTTCCTTGAAACAAGAATGCCTGGTCGATACCTCGGTTAATCCGCCGCAACGGCTGTCCCTTCCAGAGGGACTTATCAATTCGCCGACACTGCGTCTATCCGACATACTTTCAACGGAACGTCAAATCACCGGTCGCTACTCCACCTCTCGAATGCTCTGGAACACAAAAACATCACTCGATTCAATAGATTCTGTGACCAAGCCCGAGGAGCTTGCGCCAAAACTGAAAGAGTTGAAAGCGCATGGAAAGTTCCCTATCACCGTAGTCGTGTACATTACCCAAGAACCATTGGCAAACGGCGACATAACCTGCAATAGACTTAGCGGCATTAGCGGCTGTCATGTGCTCCAAATCACCGACTATGATGATGCCAACGATCGAGTATATGTCGACGGAAGCTGGGGTAATGCAAGAGACTTCTCAGGGAAACCAGGCCAACAGCCGGCTTTGAGTCGCGAGCAGCTGTATCAAATAATGCAAGATGGAACAGCGAGAACAAAGCATCTCAATCTCGCTGGACAAAAGGACTTTAAAGATGAGGCATTATATGTAGTATCACGCCTTTCCATACTGGAGTCGGCGGATCTCTTGGATACAAACATTTCCAATCAAGGCGTGGCGCACTTCAAAGGTTTGCAATCCGTCAAGTCGCTAACACTCAGCGGTACCAAAGTCGACGACGGGTGTAGAGACACGCTGGCAACTCTCGCCAATCTGGAGACATTGAATCTTGCCAACACTCAAATCGGAGATCAAACTCTAGACGCTATCTCCGGGTTGACCAAGCTGAAGCTCGTGGATGTTTCCCAGACCAACGTGACCGAAAAGGGAGTGGTAAGGTTAGCGGAAAAAGGAGTATCAAAGATCACAGTTCAGGCCGGTTTGTTATGCCGAGAACGTATCGATGAACTTCAGAATAAATACAAATGCGGCATTTCAATTGCGCCATTGGTTATGGACAGGGCGAAATTCGGCGACGACGATCTGATGAAGACAAACAATCTACATAACTTCGAAGAATTGGACCTTTTTCTGACACAAGTGACCAGTAAGGGTATTGAGCACCTGAAGGGATGTACCAACCTGCGACAGCTCTTTGTAAACTACACCAAAGTCGATGACAGCTGTCTTGATACCATAGCAACTTTAACCTCCTTGAAAAGTTTAGAGGTAGCAGGAACTCTGGTAACGGACAAGATTCTGGATAAAGCAGCCAACCTCGAAAAACTTGAGCACCTGAACCTTCTTAGCACCAAAGTCACGGCCGAAGGACTGGCAAAATTCACCCCACCCAAGGCTCTCAAAACACTCGCTGTTGATGCAGATATAGTTACCCCAGAGTTTCTCCAGCGGATGATGGACGCTGAAATCTCGGTGAACATGACACTAAGAGACAATCGAACTCTGTTTGTCCAGACTCCGAGGACGGTCGATTGTTGGAAGCCTTCCGCCTTTGTACCCGTACTCCACTCACCGGAAGACTTGAAGTGTATGGATAAATTTAGCGGTTCGCTCGAGGAACTGCAGCTCAGCTTTTTCGGTCAAGATAACCTCGGATTTCAATTTGAAAAATTTCAAAAGCTCAAGTGGCTCGGCATAACTGGCTATAAATTCGACAACTCCGCCGCGACAAACTTTCATCAATTGAAGAATCTAGACACGCTCAACCTATCGACTCCTGAGTTCGACGGAAAGTGCATCGATGAATTACGTCAGTGCTCAAAGCTATCCACTCTGACCATCGCTGGTTCTAGCTTCAATGCAGATGGAATTGCGCGCATCAACAAACTAACGCAACTACAATCGCTATCTCTCGTCTGGGCACCATTGGCTGATGATGTTGCCGTCAAGCTGAATCTCCCGCAGTTGAAGTCATTTAGCCTTAGCACGACAGGAATTTCAGATCGAAGCGTGAATGGTATCATGGCGAACATGCCAGACCTGGAAGAGCTCTACCTGGACGGTAACCCGGCAATAACTGATGCATCAATTCCGGCGCTTCTCGCGCTCAAGTCCCTTAAGTCAATCAGTGTCTTAGGCACAGGGATATCCAAAGAAGGATTGAAACAACTGAGTTCAAAGCCCGGAATGAAGATCATCAATGGCGGCGATCCGAGCGTATTGAAGTTCATTAGGCCCATTCATCTTGGTACCGTAGGCAGTGCTATGCTCGATCCCAGAGCGGTTCCTGTCGCCCCTCCTGCTCCGGTTCGGTAACTCAGGCGCAGTGTTCGCAACGATACGAAATCCTCATGGCTATAACAACGGGTTTAACGGATAACCGCCTGAAGGAATTACAGACCTCGGCAACGGCGCTTTCAGATTGAATTTCTATGCGTTCAATCCTGTTTTCCGCAGTCTTTCCTATGCTCGCAGATAAGAGCAGCCAGGCCGATTGAGTTCTGCAAATTGCGGCACTACAATCGGTGCACCTACTCACACTCTGAGAATCAATTCATTCAGTTTGTTTCCATCGTTCGGTCTGCTAAAATCAGGCACGTTGACGGTTCTGGTCTTGTAAGACATGCAGCTGCAGATAAAAATTCTTCTTTCGTTCATAATTCCATGCTGTTTGAGTATTCATCCTGCTTGTGCGGACACTGATTATCAGAAGGATGCTCCAGCGAGCTCCATACCTTCTGCTAATTCTTCGACAACTAAGCCTGAAGTCAAAAAGTCTAACTCCTTAGCCAAGTCCTCGGCAGTCGCAAGCAAAGCATCGAATGAGAAAAGGCGTTTAGCAACTCTAGAATCCCCGAGCTTCGCATCGTTAGAAGCCAAACAACCGGCAGCTGATAATTCGCCGCACAAACCTTTCTATAATCCAAAAGCATTTCTCCATGGGCAATCTGATCGACTAACCGGCGTCGATTTCTGCTCGCCATGGTGTCTATAGCGATTAAAGTATGCTCGGGCAAACCTTAGAGGTTCCCCTGAGGCTGCGTAGAACTCAAAAGAATAAGAGCGTGCGGACTAATTCCATCTTGGTTCTGTCCGTAAGAACCTACTCAAGAAGTCCACTATATTTGTCTGTTGAGCAAATATAGCTTTAAACCTAAGAAACAGCATCTCTTCATCTGCGGTTCCGAGTTCTGTGACACCACTTTCGGTGGCTGGTCAATGCAGCTCCTGCTGCGCAAAATCAATATCAGTAAAAACAGAGTGTGCAAGACAAACCAGTTAGGCAGATCCACCAACACCTCCCCCAATATCGATACCTCGAAAAATAATATCGCCCAATTTTAGTTGTCAAGCGTCCAAAACGTAACAATTGCTGAATATAAGTGTGTGAATCCGCAGGATTTCCCCCTCCCGCTACAGGCACACACACATGCCTCCCTTAGACTACTCACAAAACCTCAATCAGAATTCAGTTGACGCCCAGCCGTTCAGCTCAGCAGACCTCACTCAGCCTCGTTTCGCGCCGGCTCGAGACCGTGTTGAAAGCTTCCAGGCATCATCGCCTTCGGAAAATCGATGGTCCGAAATTTCAGCAGAAATTTGGTCCAAGGAAATGGATCTGCCCTCTCAGACTCGGGAGTTTCTCCAGAGAGAACAAGAGAGGGTCAGGGAAGCGGACAGATTGGATCACGGCTCTATAAGAGTGAATCTCCAGGTAGGTTTGCTACAAAAGACCGAACTAGATCAACAAGTCGCCAAACATGTTGCTAGAGGAGAAACACCTCCAGCCGAACTTCTTAGATCAATTGCGGACAAAGACATCGAGAACTGGCGGCGCTACGAGCAGTATCTGTCCTCTGCGGAACGGCGGGCTGCTATGGCTTGCGAGCTTATATCGAGCGGTCGAGATCGCGCAATCAAGTTGGGTGAAAACCTTCTTCTGGAAGCAGTGGCTCTGCGTCCGGAGCTTCAATTCAACAAGGAGTTCCAGGACAAAATAGTGACGGCCTACAAAACAATGACCAAGTCCAGAGTTGGCCTTGGTTTGCCTACCTACACCGGCACCCCGGACATCAAGCCGACGAGAGCAGTTTCCGTCAGGCAGAATGACTTCGCCGGATTTCAACTCAATCAAGCGCTCGAAAAAGCTAGTCGATCCGGGTTCGGATCAGCCACTCCGGAATTCAACAGAGCAATAGAATCTGCAGACAGACAGAACGATACGGCGCTGATGCAACAACGGCTGCAAGCGTTTGAAAGACGTTTACTGCTTGACAGAGATCTCATTCAATCTCAAGAACGAGGCACTGACGCGCCCAATTTGCTGAAACAACGTGAGGAGGCAGCGGATATCGAATGGAATGTGTACCAGCTACACATGAACCCGTCCAAGATACGAATGAAAGTTGCGTTCGAGCTTTTGAAGAGCGGCAGTTCGGAATTGGCTCCGCAAGCTCAAAAGCTACTAACAGAAGCACTGGCACTCAATCCAGAGCTGGAGTTCAGCAAAGCATTTGCGAGGGATTCTCGAAATGTGTATGTAGCATTTCACAAGAATGGCACCACAAACGATACCACCAGAATTGCCAACAATACACCGCCGACAGGCATCCCCGCTCCTACCGAAAGACCATCCCCAACGGTACCAGACAGGCAAGTTTCTTCAGGTGCACAGCCAACAGAACTTCCCATTTCACGGACCGAGCAGCCAGTACCTTACAGACCGCTCTCAACTAGCGATGACCCATTTAATAGCGACTCCGGAAAGAAAGCTGAAGAGCTATTCGACCTGGCGCTGAAGTCTCTACTGGCTCTGGGAGCCGGACTCGGTGGATATAAACTGATAAAGATGGGTCGTGACTACATTGTAGAACGGCAGAGAACTCTGCCCAATGGAAATGGACAAAATGGAGAACCGGCAACTGATACCAGTCAGACAACTGACCGTCGCGTTGCCGATTTGGAAGCTTCGCTGCAACGTGAGAGATCAGCGAGAGAAGCAGCGCTCGATCAACTGATTCAGCAACGACAAACGCATGAATCAGAAATAACAGATCTAAATCAACGACTGTCGCAAGCAGATCAAGAACGTGCAAGTCTCGAACAGACAGCTGAACAAGAACGCACGCGCCTGACTTCAGATATCGAACGAAAACAAACAGAACTTGATGCGACCAAGTACGAGCTGGAAACATCCAACCGCCTTTCAAAACAGCAGCGCACTGAGCTGGAGAAAACCAATCAGAGACTCGAAGCCGAGCTGCAGGTCAACAAGGAAGCGCTCAAACAACAGGAGCTACGTACCACCACAGAACGGGACTCTCTGAGCCAAACTGTTCGCGAGCTGGAAAGTCGCCTGCAAGAGGCCGAGAAAAGCAAAACCAGCACAGATGCAACGCTGGCAACAACCCAAGAAGAGCTGCGAGCACTAGAACAAAGACTCCAAACAGAGCAACAACGCGCCACTGCAGAACGCCAACAACTCCAGCAAACTCTCGAACGGTCCGAAGCCGCTCGCACCGCAGAACAGCAACGCGCCACTGCCGAGCGCCAGCAACTTCAACGCTCTCTCGAACAATCAGAGACCGCCAGAGAATCCGCCAACCAGCAGATCGAATCTCTCACCACAGAACTGGAAGGCGCCACCGCTGAGCGCGACAGAATCTCCACCGAACTCACATCCTCTCAAAACCAAACCGCAGACGCTAAGCGTCAACTGGAAGAAGCGAGAACCGCTGCAGAACAGCGTGTCACCGAACTCTCAAAACAACTAACTCAATCTC
>CAYTDR010000380.1:0-7389 GCA_964436185.1 uncultured Candidatus Obscuribacterales bacterium
GGTGTCACAAAAATTTCACAAGGTATTGGTCTTCAACCTCATCTTCACGATCTGATGTCGAGAAAGTCACCGCAGACTTGTCTACCTATGCGGCAGTTGAGCGGGTTTACCCTCGATGGAAGCGGCATTCACCGAGATGGACGCCTCGATCTAGCTCGACGCGGCTATATTCTCAGACGACTGATCGAGGTGCGAAACGCCGGCTCGCTCGCGATCCGCTGGTGGTACTAGCTGGACGAATCGCGTTCTATAGTGATCCCAGTTGTCTAGTATCATTCGAGCTTTCGCGCTGCCTGTCAATCTCACGTGGTCTTCCAGCAGCGCCAGAAGCTTAGTCTCGCTTTGTGGTGTGAGGGCATATAAACCCTTGTCGCAGTCCTGATTTACTCTATCGGCAAAGGTTCCATTCTCGTCGAGCACGAGAGCGATACCACCGGACATACCTGCTCCGAAATTTCTTCCGGTCGGTCCCAGAACCACGACAGTACCACCGGTCATATATTCGCAACCGTGATCTCCTACTCCCTCGACGACTGCCTGAGCACCGGAGTTTCGTACCGCAAACCGCTCGCCGGCCAGACCCGAGACGAGCATTCTGCCCCCGACGGCGCCGTAAAGGCATGTGTTTCCGACAAGAACCGCGCCCTCGGCTTCCGATGAATTCGCAGGAGATCGAACTACTATCTCGCCACCAAACATTCCTTTTCCAACATAGTCGTTTGCTTCTCCTGTGAGGTACAAAAAGACGTTGTTGGCATTGAATGCTCCGAAACTCTGTCCGGCTGTGCCTTCGAAATTGAGGACGATCTGCCCGGTGAAGCCGTTGTCGCCATGGAGTCTGGCAATCAGCCCGCTGAGACCGGCTCCTACGGTTCTGTCCACATTGGCGATATGGTATCCCTTGATCACGCTGCTCTGATTCTTGATCGCCTGTAGAATAGTCGGATCGTTGATGAGCAGCTCATTCAGTCCACATATGTTAGTTTGCCGCCTGCCGGAATTATCCACGACAAGCATTAGAGTCCGTTCCTCATCAGGGCAGTGACTGACTTCAAGCGAGTCGGCACCACTGGCAATAGCGTATACGGTATCCTTGGCAGTATCAGGCAGGACCATGATTCTACAGGCGGTAGCATCCGTGGTTTCACTGTAAGCAATGGAACGATCAGTGGTAGCACCGGCAATTCCGGATTCGGTGGCATGGCTTACCAGAATCTGTGTCAGGTTTAGACTGCCACATTTAGCCAGTTTCAGGTCATTCCTCACCTGCAGGAGATCGGACCTTCCGCGTATTTCAGCCAGCGACTTGTAGCCCAGATGAGCAAGGAGGTAGCGAACCTCTTCTGCAATGAAAAGGAAAAACTCGACAACGGAGTCCGGACTCCCATGAAACTTCTGTCTCAGTGCGTCTTTCTGGGTCGCGATACCGGTGGGACAGTTGTTGGTATGACACACACGCGCCATAATGCATCCCTGTGCAATCAAAGCGATGGTTCCGAAGGCGAATTCATCGCCGCCCATCAAGGCAGCTTTAACAACATCCGTGCCGGACCTCAAACCTCCATCGACTCTCAGAGTCGTACTGTCGCGCACTTGATGCTCGGTTAGGAATCGATGCGACTCAGACAGACCCAGTTCCCAGGGAAGGCCGGCGTGCTTGATCGAACCTATTGGCGCCGCGCCAGTGCCTCCATCATGTCCCGCTATATGCACAATGTCTGCGCCAGCCTTGGCGCAGCCCAGGGCAATCGGACCTATGCCTTGTTCTGACACCAATTTGACTGAGATTTCGGCAGAATCGTTGACTTGTTTGAGGTCATAAATCAACTGAGCAAGGTCTTCGATAGAGTAGATATCGTGATGCGGTGGAGGGGAGATGAGGGTGATCCCCGGCTCCGTTCTTCTCAGTTTGGCGATGTATTCGGACACTTTATGAGACGGCAGCTGCCCGCCTTCACCTGGTTTAGCGCCTTGTGCAACCTTGATTTCGAGCTGCTCGGCCGTAGCCAGATATTCGGGCGTGACACCGAATCGAGCAGATGCTACCTGCCGGACCTTGGAGGCTGCCGAATCCCCTTGCTTCAATCCTGTAAGACCCGGGAACGCAGGGCTGGTGCCATCAGCTTCCACTTGAATCGGATGATATCGATTCGGATCCTCGCCTCCTTCACCGGAATTGGAGCGCGCACCAAGCCGATTCATAGCAATCGCCAGCGCCTCGTGAGACTCTTTTGAAAGGGCGCCCAGAGACATTCCACCTGTGCAGAATCGTTTCACAATGGAATCCACCGGCTCCACCGCCGACACATGAATCGGTATACGGTCAGATTTCACCTCCAGCAAATCTCGTAATGACGAAACCTGCTGCCGCCCCACAAGATACCTGTAGGTTTGAAACTGCTCGCTTCGCGTATGATCGTCGGCTTTCTCCTCCCGAAGCAGAACAGCCTGATGGAGAGCTTTAACGAGGTCGTTGTTGTTTCGATGGTACTCACCGGTTCGCTTGTTCTTGAACAAACCTTCGTCGACAAGATGAACATTGGAAGAGAATCCTCTGTCGTGCAACTCGCGAACCTCACGTTCCAACTCGTAGAACGTCAATCCACCGATTGGGCTGTTGGTACCGCTGAAGCACTTCTCTACGATATCCTCACCCAGACCGAGCGCTTCGAATATTTGAGAACCCACATAACTAGTCAGTTTCGACACGCCCATTTTGGAGATTATCTTAAGCAAACCAGATTCCAGCACTGATTTGTAATTAGTCTGGGCCTGGTAGACGCTCAGCCCTCTGTACTTTTCCTGTTCAGTGGCAGAACTGCCTCCAGAGCCTCTCGCTCCGCTACCATGTCCATCGTGATCGAAGTTCCCATTCACCAACTTCTGCGTAGCATCGCTCCAGTACCAGTGCCGAATGGTCTCGAACGCCAGGTAGGGCACGACACATTGCGCACCGTATGCGATGAGAAGCGCCACTTGATGGCTGGTCCAGCATTGTGACGTCTCGATCACGAGAGAGCACTTCAATCGGAGTCCGCAATTAATCAAATGATGATGAACCGCGCCCACCGCCGCGAGCATCGGAACAGAGGTGCGCTCTGTGCTGATGTCCTTGTCGCTGAGAATCACGATCAATGACCCGTCCCGAACCGCATTCTCCACCTCTTCAGCCATGCGGTCAAGTGTTTCCTCAAGAGACTCTTCTCGCGAAAAGCCAGTTAAAATGCGTGCTGACTTATATTCGTGGGACAAGCTCTCAACAAACTGAAGCTCGTCGTCATTGATAATCGGACCAGGCAATAGTATCGTTTGCGCGAGCATCGGATCTGGTCTGAGATTAGCAGACCGGTTTCCCAGATAGGAGGTAAGCGACATCACCAGCCGTTCTCGAATCGGATCGATGGGCGGATTTGTCACCTGAGCGAATCGCTGCCTGAAGTAATCGGATAACTTTTTCGGTCTAGTCGAAAGCACTGCCAGTGGTGTATCGTCTCCCATGGACAGAACTGGCTCACTATCGTTCAACACCATATAAGTAATGACGTTATCCACATCTTCTGCCGTATAGCCGGCGGCTATCTGGCGTGACGTCAGCTCTTCAGTGTTGTACGACCATTCTTTGGTAAATTGGATCTCCTTCAAAGCGCGACGCTCTTTGAGCAGCCACTGCCCGTAAGGATGTTGCTTGGCGACGTCGGCTTTAGCTTCGATGTCGAACTGAACCGTGCCCGCCTCGATATCGACTACGATCATTTGACCAGGTCCCAGGCGGCCTCGTTTGACCACCGGAGCATCGGTAGTGACTTTTACTCCTGCCTCAGACGCCAGGATGATGCTGCCATCTTCATAGATAGAATAACGCGCAGGTCTCAAACCGTTTCGATCTAAAATGGCACCGAGTTTGATGGCATCAGAAAAAGCCACGAGTGCCGGGCCATCCCACGGTTCCTGATGAGGTGCAAAGAATTCATAGAAGTGCTCGATCTCAGGATCGTCGGTCAGGTGTGAATGATGCTCGTATGCCTCAGGGATGAGCTTCATGAATGCTGATTCGACTGAATCACCGTCCATCAAGAGGGATTCCACGCAGAAATCCAGAACACTGGAATCTGAGCCTGCATAGTCGACCTGACTGCCCGGACATAACGCATTTTGCGTATCATCCCAGGTGGCATTGACGTGGAGAGCGGCCTGACTGAGCCTGGCATGGAGCCAGTTCAAGTTGCCTTTTAAGGTGTTGATCTCGCCATTATGCGCCAATAGTCGAAATGGTTGCGCCAGTGGCCACTTCGAGACAGTATTGGTGCTGAATCGACGGTGAAACACCGCCCATCTAGCCTCGAATGACTCATCCAGGAGATCGTGATAAAACTGAGCAAGTCCCTCGCTTGTCGTCATCGCCTTATAAACGATCGATTTTCGCGATAGCGAGGATACATAAAAGTCCGGTTCCCCGATCTGAAACCGCATGAACTGACTGAGGGCTATTCGCAAATTCGAATATGCGGAGTCCAGATCAGCCTCAGAAACGTGGCTGGAAGGAGTTATGACAAGCTGCTCAATCAGAGGACATACACTCAATGCCACCGGTCCAAGACTGTTTCGCGATACCGGCACTACTCGCCAATGCTTCGCCTTGAATCCTCTGGCGCAGAGGAACTCTTCGATTTGTTTCCTGTGCAAACCGACAACGCCGTTCTTGCCACCATATCCGAGGCGATCGGGAGTGAATAGAACCGCTACCGCCTCGCGTTCGCCAATTGAAACTCCTTCCCCACTGAAGATCTTTCTTGGTATCGTGGTCAGAATTCCAGCACCATCGCCGGACACTCCATCCGCGCTAGTCGCTCCTCGATGCTCTAATTGAGCAAGTGCTTGCAGTGCATCGCTGATAGTACTGTGAGTAGACTGGGGTCTATACAGAAATCCGACACCACATGCGTCATGCTCATTAGTAACGAACTCAGGTTTATGGTTAACCACGCGATTCTCCCATCTATCCAATGCGGTGGCTGACGTGACAATAAAGGGAGCTTGCCCTCTCGCCAAATCGAAACCCGATTATTAGGCTCAACGAGCCCGGAGGCAATGGTTTGTAAATGTATCAAGTGTGCTTAACAGGTACTATTGGTCACAGTACGGAGCTGAACGTACACCCCCGACGAACAAAAGTTGTTATGCTCAATGACTCGAATCCCTTGCAATATCTACATTCGCGTGATCAGACCGTAAACTGAACGAAACGCTTTGCCCAACTCAAAAGTCGCTTATTTTGCCACATCCGAATTGTTAACAAATAATTGCGATTGTGAATTAACTGGCGCTAATGAAGTGTTCCGCCGATCCTGTAGTTGTGCAAAAAAGGTCTGTCCGACAAGGAAACGTTAAATGCATTGGCACCTTCGGGCGAAAGGATGCAATTACATATCTGGTGAACATACAATGATTCCCTCATTGCTTTGCAAGGTGGGTTAGCTTTTTTGGACGCCACTGCATATCCATGACACCAGATGCCTGGTCTACTCGTCACGTCATTTTTGAGTAGATCCGCTCCGGATTGGTTGTTCTCCAGTTGTCGGGACAGAAAGCAAAACGCAAACGGCATCGCTTTCGAGAAAAAATGATACTAATAACTCAGCCAATGCTGTAAGCAGAATCATCGCTTATCATTCGAGGAAGAAAGAAATGGAGGCAAGGGACATGTCGCCAAGACCGAAAGTGTCGAATCATAATTCGGCCCCGCAGTTAGCGCGAACAGGGACAACGGAAAAACAGGCAAAACTGCTCGAGAAAATTTTGTCTGAGTTGCAACAGATTAACGACAGCATTCAGGACCTCGCCTATCAGCTGCGCTGCCTAAACATCTCTGCCACATCGGACGGCGATGAAGAGGATGAAGACGACGCGGATAGAGATGTGAAGGACAATACCGAGCCATCGCCCCATTGAGACTTAGTAGGCGCTCAGCATCAATGTATTAGATGTCGATGGATTGAGCTTCCTGGTTATTCCGCCAATCATTGTGATGGTGACTCGAATCTAGCACTGCTTCCGGTCATCTAAGTGGTGACCGGTTTCATTCGTAGTTGTCTTCGAGTGCCGCCGGTGCGACCGTTGCCACAATTGCCGTTGCTCGCAGTTTTCGATCTGCCATGCGTCAGGGCGTGGCCAGGCAGAAAGCAATCATGTATTCGCCGACAGTTTTGGTCAAGGCGTTCATGTTGCCGCTTGGTCCATGGAGACTTACTCGTTCATTCGTGCTGTCGATTGATTCGATTGGATATTCTCGAATGCTGTCACCGCCTAAAGCCTTGTAGCAAGCCTCTTTAGCTGCCCACACCTGGATGAAACCGACGGTTGGGTCGATCTCTTGTTGCAAGAGTTGCACCTCCTCACCGGTGAGAATAAACGAGGGCATCTCTTCGTCAACTGGGCGAATTTGCTCACAGTCGATTCCTGGTCGCAAATCATGTTCTCTGCCCAGAACCAACGCGCAGGCGAAGCCGTTCGAGTGTGAGATGGATAACAGTGGTGGGGCGATAGCAAGTGAGTTGGTGAAACGAACCGCGGGATTGCCCTTGGGCACGCTGACAATGTGTACATCCGCCGCAGCACAAACCACTCCATGCACTGACTTCAGCCACTGCCTGACTGCATCCTTGGCTGCAATACGGCTCACGATCCAGTCATCCTGGTTGTTTCGTCTGGTCCGACGGGCAGCGAGTTCGAGACGTTCGTCCGCGGTCAAAACATAATCAAGGCACCATCCCAGCACCACATTTTCATCCGGCAGGCTCGACCTGTTAAGGGTAGTTATGCAGGCATTGTACGGCTGCAGCTCTACCGATTCGAGCTTCGTACTGACAAATAACTTTTCCGGACTGAATACCAGCTCATCCCACTGCGGTGAGGGCATAATGCGCCGGCTGCGTATTCCGTTAATGGAGAGTACCGGCGTTCCACTCTGGCTGTACAACCTGACTGAGGCGTGAGTCCTCTCGTCTGTTATTGAATGAAGAACAGCAAATCCAGTAAGAGCACCAGAGAGACACTTCAGGTCGCCATAAATTTCGATGCTCTCGAAATAGAACGGCAACAGTGCACGGACTGGCTGTCCATGCTCGAAGAGATGGAACAGCACGAGCTGGCTGGCATTATCCAGGAGCAGAGGATGCAGCAACATCGGCTCCTCATTTGGGTTATCGGCAAACCAACCGCGCGCCTGGCGCGACTCTACCTGTCCACTAATAGTATTGCCGGCGATGCCATCAATAGAATCAACGGACTGCATCAGCGGACCATGGAACATTCGGTCCAGCCTGTAGAGACTATTTTTTTCAATCAGAACAGATGGGGATTCCATCGATCCCTGCAGCGCCATATCCGCCT
>CAYTDR010000381.1:0-7383 GCA_964436185.1 uncultured Candidatus Obscuribacterales bacterium
ACTATCGACGACAAAATCGATACTATTGAAACGCCGCCTCCTCGCGGTTTTTTAGCTCGCGGCGTCCACTCATCATGGATGTCGTTGCTTCTTTCTTCAGTTGTTCGCTGGCCTCTGCTCACGTGCTAGTTCCCCAGGGTTCTCAGTGCAATCGCCTTAGATACGTTCGATAGTGACTCTCTCAAATTTCCCTTCTTCAGATATCCTTCGCCCAGAAAGAAGTATGGTGCCGGATTACTGGGATACTTCATCTGACATGATTGCCAGACTTTCATAGCCGAATCGATATCACCGGAGTACTCTGCCGAAAGGTGAGCTCGGTACAGAGTTGCCCACAGATCGCTGGGATCGCGCTTCAAGAGCCCGTCCAGTTTCCAGAGAGCCATTTGATAGTACTTCTTTATTTGTGGTATTACGGCCGGTGAAGCATTCTTCCAGGCGTATTCCATCGAAGGAATTCGTCCTTTTCCTGATGGACGCTCATCGTCATCATCAGCTTTCTCCGCGCTGGCGCTCGCATCGACGTTGGCAGCATCTGGTTGATTGCCGTTGGCGGAGCTGGTCACCCAGTCCTGATGCCATTTCGTCTCCGGAGGAGTGGGGATCGCTTCGTTTGCCGGTTTCGCTTGCGTGACTGTCGAGGGAGGAGTAGCCGGCACCTGCGCTAATACCTGTCGGGAGTACTTCGTCAGCACATAGGCTTTCATATAATACGCCCAGGCCAGATGATAGCGAACTTCATTATCGTCCGGATCATCCTTGAGCACCGCTTCGTATTCACTAATCATTTTGTCGAAGTAGGTGGGTCCGCCTTTAGCGAAAGACAGTTTCCTGGCACGTCGAACTTCTTGCAAAGCCTCTTCTACATGGCTCGTTCTTGTCAGAGCAACAGCCAGAATAAAATGCGCCTCCGGGCTGTCTTGAAATTCGTATACCTGTTCTTTCGCTAGATTTACATCGTTAGTGACACGGATCTGTTTCGAAGAAGTAGAAATAGAGATTGATTTGCCGGCTCTTACGTAAATCGGTTTTCGCGGCGGGGACAGGGGCTGGATTGCATCAACAGCCGTTTTGCTTTCACTGCCGGTGGCATCAGGGGCTTTCGCTTCGTTTGGTGGACTCGAGCTGCTCACCTTGTTTTCACTGTTGCCTACAGGGGTTGCTTCATCCTGGGCAGCGACCGGAGCCGCTATAGATGACACAGTCAAGGCGCACAGGACGAGTGTGTGAGCATAAGAAACTCTTCTTGGGGCTCTTTGAGGCAAAACAGAGTTGGTGTTGTTTGAACGAACTATAGGATGCATACGCGGTCGCGGACTCACCTGACTGGAGAAAGCGGTCATCATACCAGAAGACTTAGGTTGTAAGGGGAAAGGTAATTAACAATGGATGGGCACTTTTATATACGTTCTAGCCCAATCAGACATCCAAAACGAGCAAGTGAGCAAAGTTTCAACAATGCGACGATAGGGCCGCTCTCTGTCGAGCGGCCCTATCAATGATGTATAGGCTTTTTACGAGCTAAAGGCTCAATGGGAGCTGGTTGCCCTAATCAGGCAGCTGTGTTCCTTTTTATCTTTTTGCGATCGTCTTTGTTACGACCTTTGACCACAATTTCAGTAACTTCGTTGAGGTTCTTCGCTATCGAGATCGGCTGCGACCGTCTCAAAATTCGCTGCGTATGAACACCTGTAATCACTCCAATCGAATCAACTCCGGCATTGCGAGCCATATCTAAATCGAAGCTGCTGTCTCCGATAACGATAGCGGAAGATGGATCAGCCTTGAGCGTAGCCAGAGTGCTGAAGACAGACTCAGGATGCGGCTTGTGCTTCGACACCTCGCAAGCACCGATGACTAGATCGAAAAAGTGTGCGATGTCGTGATGTTCCAGAACAGGATCGACGATGTTTCGCCGTTTCGAAGTGGCTATGGTAATTGTGATATCGTGCGCCTTGAGGGTTTCCAATGTCGATTTCAGGTCCGGAAATAGTGGACACAGCTCGACTGCTCGATGGTTGTAGATCTCTCTATATCTTTCTGCGATCTCTCGTCGCAATTGCACTGGCTGCTCAGGAACAATGATATCCACCTGGTCATTCAGCGGTACACCAATGAGGCGCTTCCAGTGATCGAGAGCCTTTTTCCCCATTCCATATTCTTTTGCAACTGCCACCATTACTGCAATGATGCCGGGTGCTGAATCCACGAGTGTGCCATCAAAATCAAATATTGCCAGTTTATACAATGTCAGCTCCTCGTTTGTTATCTCAACTATTCTGTTGTCGGTTGTCTCAACTTGATCAAATCCAGAAATTCGGAGAACAGATAGTTTGAATCGTGGGGTCCTGGATGGGCTTCGGGGTGATACTGCACACCGAAAACGGGTAAGACTTTATGTTTGAATCCTTCTACGCTTCTGTCGTTGAGATTGATGTGGGTAATCTCCAGATCATCTGGAATGCTTGTCTCCTCCACAGCGAATCCGTGATTCTGACAGGTAATCTCTACTTTCCCATTTTTCAGATTTTTTACTGGCTGATTCCCGCCTCTATGACCGAATTTCAGCTTAAATGTGCGTGCACCCAGGGCAAGAGAAAGCAGTTGGTGCCCCAAGCAAATGCCGAATGTGGGCAGCTCAGCCCGCAATAGCTCTTTGATCTCCTCGAGTATCTCGGTGCAAGCAGCCGGATCTCCCGGTCCGTTTGACAAGAACAAAGCATCCGGACGATTCTCCAGAATTGTCTTCGCTTTGGTATTCGAAGGATAAACAGTGATTCCAAGATCGAGCTTTTTCAGCTCCTCGATAATGTTTTGTTTGATACCATAATCGATCACTGCTACACGAATTTGACCGTCAGAGACCGAGTAGCTCTTCGGACAAGTGACCTCACCGGTGAGATCCAAACCTGTCATCTCAGGCGATTGTAGAGCGAGCTTGACTGCATCTTCTCTTGACTTGTCGAGGTCATCCGATAACTCCGTAGTCAAAGCACATCGCATGGCGCCTTTTTCACGTACATGTTTTGTGATCGCTCGTGTATCCACATCCGATATCCCGATTACGTTCTGCTTGACAAGAAAGCTATGCAGGCTGTCTGTGGCTCTCCATGAGCTTACTCGTCCACTTAAATTGCGAATGACTAAGCCTCTGGCGTAGATTCTCTTAGACTCCATGTCCTGGTCGTTAGTTCCATAGTTTCCGATCTCAGGATTAGTGAGAGTAATCACCTGTCCGGCGTAACTAGGATCGGTAAGAATCTCTTGATATCCATAAAGGCTGGTATTAAATACAAGCTCACCGGTGGATACGCCTGTAGCCCCGAAATGTTTACCCAGATAGGTTTTTCCGTCTTCAAGAGCAAGAAGACAACGGTTAGTGTTTGCTTTTTCCATGGTCCTTTTCGTCATCCAGCTTCCCGTAGTAGTTTGTCTATCATACATATATGTCATGTTGAGCACTGTGACAATTGCTCGTTTGTATTGGAGAGGTTTAAGTTGAAATCGAGCCGGTCTCAAACCGCTCAGATACTGCGTTCTCCAGCGTTTTTGCCGAGTCAATCACTATTCTTCTTTTTTGTAATAACCAAGCGGCTGAAAAACGTTCGGCTGCACCGGTAGAATGTGTTGGACTTTCTCCTATCCAGGAGATCCGTTTTACGGTTACCGCAAAAGCAAATCAGGCAGCAGATGAACGATATTGGCGCATACTACAAGGCTCTTGACCTCCTAAAACCGGAGATCGTTGTCATCATAGGGGTTCTTTTGACATCGGTCTGGGATCTCTTCTTTCCTCAACAAAAGGCATGGACGCCTCGAATCGCTCTTCTATGTCTAGGCATCGCCTCCTGGATTCTCTTCGGACAGTTCTCCGTATCGGAGAAGATTTTCGCTGGCATCTTCACGGTTGATAGCCTGACAGTCTGTTTTTCTCTAATAGCAACTATTGTCGGGGCGATGGTCGTATTCCTGACCATGGGCTACGAGCACCACTTCAAGCGAAATCGCGGAGAGTTTTATGCGATCCTCTTGACCGCCACAGTCTCAGTTATGTTTCTGTCGGGCTCAACTGATCTGATCATGCTCTTTGTCAGTCTCGAGACCTTATCAATTTGCTGCGTGCTCCTGGCTGGTTTTGAAAAGAGTGATGTGAAAAGTGGAGAAGCATCGCTCAAATACCTCCTGTCGACTGCAGCCACAACTGCCACTCTTCTTTATGCACTGTCATTCATTTATGGAATTACAGGCGCAACTACTTTCGATCAGATCGCTCAGAAGATGATGTTCCATTCAGTGGGCGCTTCGGCAATGATCAAATTCTTCGTCATAGCGCTTACGTTGAGCGCCATCGGTTTCAAACTTTCGCTTGTTCCGTTCCATATGTGGACACCGGACGTGTATGAAGGGGCACCAACCCCAGTGACTGCATTTTTGTCTATCGGCTCAAAAGCAGGCGGTTTCGCTTTAGCGCTACGTCTTCTCATTGAAGTGTTTGGAGCGGTTTATCCAAACTGGATGATCATCGTCTCCTTCATGGCCATTGTCTCGATGATTGCTGGTAACTTGATCGCCCTCGCTCAGTCGTCGTTCAAACGAATGCTCGCTTATTCGTCCATTGCTCATGTCGGTTACATGATGATCGGGCTCGTCGCCTTCTCTGTTGAAGGAGTTCAGTCGATGATCTTTTATGTCATCGTCTACGGCATCATGAACCTGGGCGCATTCGCTGGTGCAATCCTATTCAGCAATGAAACAGGCAGCGACCGAATAGACGACTACGCCGGACTGATTCGAAAACGTCCAGTAGTAGCCGTCCTCACATCAATCTGTTTGTTGAACCTGGCTGGACTACCGATCCCTCCCGCCGGCTTCCTTGCCAAGCTATTTATCTTCAAGGCGGGCTTGAGCTTGAACGATCCTATCGCTGGTCCTGCCTACTCGAGCACGATGTATCAACATCATGCCATCACGTCCATGCCGCTCGGATGGATCCTCGTAACGGTAGCGCTGGTTACCTCGATCCCAGCCATCTACTACTACACGAGAGTGGTGATCAAGATGATTGTTCCTGAGCCCTCAGAGAAGGTTGCCAACCTTCCTACGACAAGAGCTTTCGTGGGCAGCGATCAGTTTGGACCACAGTTTGCTCTAGCAATCTGCACGATAGCTATTCTCCTTGCCGGCATCGCAGTCGATCCGCTCATGGATATCTCGAAGAAAGGTGCCTTAGCCGTCGATCCAGGCAAAGTGCAAGATATCAGCATGGAATCACAGAGCAACAAAATCCAGTAAATGGGAGAGAGAGGAAGCAAAATGCTTCCTCTCCACATGGCTTCTCGATTAAAACTTATGATGGGGACGAGCTGTAGAGAACAGTCAACTCTGCGCTTTCCAGGACTGTGTCAACCACAGCCTCAAAAGACTCGCTGTCAGGACCAGACTCTCCAGCAATAGAATCTACGACCGCAGATTCTGCCAAGAGTCTCTGCCGAGGCTGGCTTTCCGGAAGCAGACCTTCCGCCAATTCCTCCTCCTTGTCCTTCTCTTCATTGCGTGAATAACGCCGTTGGGGCAACGCGAGCTGACTGGCATGAACAGTGGGGGTGATTCTGTTTCGTCCATCCTTATCCTCCCAGATGTCCATGACTAATCTGCCGGTAACACCAATCTGGTTGCCTTTCTCAAGATAGGCCTTAGCAAGCTCTGCCAGACGATCCCAGGTCTCAACCCGGTAAAAGTCGGCGGATCGCTCACGGCGAACCTTGTTAAATGAATTGACGGCTACAATCAGCGTCGTCTTAATCCTTCCACTGGCGAATTGATGCTGCTCCGGCTCTTTAACCAGATTACCGACAATAGATACATTAGCTAAACTCATCACTACCTCCCGCCGGGCAACACTCTTTGCGCGTTACCAGGTACTTTGATTGATTGGACTGTTCTAAAAAATCATCATCTTTGGGAGACGAGCAAATACTAACATGCCATACATTCGTATGTCAATCGACTAAAACGGAGGTTATTGTCAAGATCGCGGCAGCCATGGCTTGAGTTTATGTCAGCCGGGGTATGTTAATCTCGCGCAGATTGGGGCAGCGCTAATTTATCAGGGAAAGTCGGTGAGCGAATACGTACACGAGTGGTACGAAAAATATCGATGGATACAACTCCTGGATCAAGGCGGAATGGGAGATGTATATCTCGCGGAAAATAAGACCGACGATTTCAAGAAATGCGTCATCAAGCAACTTCGCAGTGAAGACCGAAGCGAAGAAGAGATAAGCGAGGGCAAACGCCTCTTTGAGAGAGAAGTGGCTTTGCTCAAAGAGCTCAAGCATCCAGGCATCGTTCGTTTTTTCGACAATTACATATCTCCGGAAGGTCGCTACTTTCTGGTCATGGACTACGTGAAGGGCAATAACCTGGAGACAATGATCCAGAACCATGGCAAGTTCGCACAGGATGATGTGATCAAGATTGGCATTCAAATATGTGAGGTGCTCGAGTATCTGCACGAGCACGAGCCACCAGTAATTTATCGAGACCTGAAGCCTAGCAACCTCATGCTCACGCCTGACGGTCACATCATCTTCATTGATTTCGGCATAGCGCGAAATCTCATGCCCAAAGAAGCTGCCACCAGAGTGATAACCGCCGGATACTCGCCCCCCGAGCAATATTTCGGCAGGCCGGAGTTTCGCAGTGACCTCTATGCCCTGGGTGCCACCATGGCACATCTAGTCACCGGAACAAGACCACGCCCCTTGATTACCAGCGTCCCCAGCGATCATAAACATGTAGAGATTCTTCCCAGCCTCGACGCCCTGATCGTCTCATTGACTGCGCACTCTCCCAGCGATCGACCCGTCAGTGCCCGTCTGGTTCGCCATCAGCTCTATAAGATCTATCAAGAGATCTATGAGGACTTCGAGATTCCCACAGAGGTTTTCGCACATGAAAATCTCGGACGAGAGGAACAGTTCATCAGCCAGAAGATTATGCAATCTGGCCTGAAGGCAGCTAAATCTGCCTCGAAGCCGCTTCCCCACGCGAAAGGTCCCGAGCAAACATACTTTACCGATGAAGAGATGCCATCTGCGATCTGGCGCATAGTTTCAGTTGGACTTCAAAAGCTATCTTCGACGAAGCTTCCCAAATACGTAGACGATGCCGAAGAGTTTCGCACAGCGCAAGACGATAACGAAGGTCCTTCCCGCAGTGCCACCACAGGTAAGACCGCTTCCTTCGACAATCTCCGCACCAGGCAGAAACCAGCAAGAACTGCTTCTTCAGACGGCTCTATTGCCAAACCGGGCAAGCCAGGCAAACCTGAAAGCAAGCAATCGTTTTGGCGTAGTTTATTCAAACGAGGCACAAAGGACT
>CAYTDR010000382.1:0-7381 GCA_964436185.1 uncultured Candidatus Obscuribacterales bacterium
GACCATATCTCTCCTGCCGGAGTCTGGCTGAGGTTCCGTGGTCATCTGGACAGGATAAGCGACAACATGTTTATCGGTGCCATCAATGAATTTGCGGACGAGCCTGGTTCTACCAAGAGTCAGATCGATGGCTCGATAAAAACGATACCGGAAGTAGCTCGCCAGTACAAAGCAAATGGACTTGGATGGGTGGCAATCGGAGATCAGAACTACGGCGAAGGTTCCAGCCGTGAGCATGCAGCCATGTCGCCTCGATTCCTTGGAGCAAAGGCGGTCATCGTGAAGAGCTTCGCTAGAATTCACGAGACCAATCTGAAGAAACAGGGCATTCTTGCTTTCACTTTTGCCGATCCCAAAGACTACGACAAGGTAAGAGAAGGCGACAAAGTAAGTATCCTCGGAATCGCCCAGCTCGCTCCCGACAAGCAAGTCGATGTTGTCTTGCATCACAACGACGGCAGCGAAGATAAGTTCAAAGTCAATCAAACGATGACTGAAGAGCAGATTGAGTGGTTCAAAGAGGGTAGTGCATTGAACTTGATCAGCAAAAAGCGATCGGGTAGCCTGGTTAAATAGATCAAGGTCCCTGCTACGGGCTTGAGCTGAAAGAATGGAGACTGCGCCGGACGTCGATTAGATGGGCCGGCGCAGCTGTTTTGAGCGACATTCTAAACTTGGGTATCACGATGTGGTTAGTCTAATTGCAGATGGTTGTGGTCGCAAGGATGTGGTTGGAAGCGGTCTTGCGTCGTCTTGCCGCTTACTTTCTCGCGATCAACCCAACGCTCTCTTGACCATCGAGTTGCAGCCAGGACGGGAACTCTGGCCTGGCGAAATATGCGCATTCCTCAATGGTGAATCCGGCCGCCGAGAATACTCGTGTAAGCACATCAACGTCCATCCAATTTCCCAATCTGGGAATCATTGTGGCGTGAGGAGAGAACACAAGCATGTCTTGAATCAATCCCGGAAATGGATCACCCGACTCCTTTCGCTGCTTGTACTCTTCCCTAAAGCCAATCAGTGTTTTCACGAAAGGTGTTTCCGCAACAATGAACACCTTGCCGCCAGGAGCAAGCCAGCTAAAGAGCTTTTGCGCGGAACGCTCGATTGTGTCTCCATCTAGAAAATGAAAGAGTCGTGCGGCCAGCACCGCCCCCAGTGAATCGGACTCGATATCTAGATTGGGAAATTCGCCACACAGAAGGCTCAATCTAGTACGCGCGTGTTCCGGCACTCGTTGCTCGAGAACTGCAAGGTGGCGACCATCAATATCGTTGGAAATGACCGACGCTCCTCTGTCCAGCGCCGCCAAAGTGGCCACACCATATGCAGCGCCAATATCCATAACCGGCTTGTCTGAGCCTGCAGAATAGTCTACAAAGGTCTGCGAGAATCGATCGAGGTAGTCTGTCATAAAGCCAGTGTTGTTGAACGTCTTGATGAAACCATCGACTGCCTTTGGCATCTCCAGGTCCTTATCGATTGTGCGTTCGTCACTCAACTGCCTTATCCTCAAGTCACATGTGATAGCAAATGCAATTCTAGTCTCATTGCCCGAGGTTATAGACAGGCTGGGATGTTCTGTAACCAATTGTCAATATAGTCGGCACGAGGTCTATTTTGATATTGCAGTTTTATGCAACCGGAATTCTCGATGGATGAGCGAAAAGAATGCAGGTAAGGCACGTGAACATTCTGATGGTGCTTGCATTGGATGTCGCAGAGTATCATGGTTGACTGCTTCTGTTTGCTAACGAACTGTGTAGTCGCAACGCCGTAGGAATCACCAAATACGGTACCGCAAGCCGCAACGCAATAAGGATCACCAGATATGATACCGCGAGTCGCGACCGATAAGAAGCACCAAATATGATGCCAGGAGTCGCTTGATTCACTATGGTAATTTCTAAATGGTAACGACGAAGGTGGTACTGAATATGGTGATGCAGTGGTTTCTTACGAACGTTTCTGTGGCAGGTTCTTCTCAATTATGCCAATGATGATACATGCAAAGGCGATGAATCGTACTGAATAGCCGAATATAGAAAAGTTTCCTCGATCACCGTAACAGAAAACCACAATTTGGCTTACTGCCAACAGGGCGAACGCAGCTGCAAAGTAGACGAATAATCTGTCTTTTGACCTTTTCCAATATTTGAAGAAAAAGATGGAGATGCCAATTTCTGCCATCATTGTAGCGCCGCTTATAAACTGGCAAATGTCGTCAACCATAACTTCACCGCTCCCAGATAAGCGCACACAATAAAGCTGCTTGTCCCAAAAAACCGATAAGTGTTCTATAGAATGCCAGACTGACTTGTGGAAATAGAATGAGATCCGCAACCAAAATGCTGTTCTGAATTGCTATGCAAGCGAAACAAAGACTGCTCCAAAGCAGTAATGGGGAGCGATCGTTTAAGAAGCCCCGCAAAAGCAGAACAAAACAGACGAGACTTGTTACTGCGCACAAAACATAGCTGATTGCGCCCATTAGTCTTCCCCCTCTCGTGCTCTAAGGCTAAATGCATCAGAAAAGCTTCTCATGGGCGAAGAATAAATGAAATTGACCACCGCATGTGGACGTTCTCTGTACACTCGGGCGATCTCATCAATAACTTCTGCCTGCACGCAAGATTTGTTGTAGAGAAGAAGTTTGTTTTCCTCATCTAGTATCTTGGCGTTAACGAATGATTTGACAACAGGCTCGAGCGCCTGCGCATCAATGTAACGTGCTTTTGCGGCATCAGACAGAGTCATGCCCCGGTTGCTATAGCGGAAAAACAAGAGCAGCTCAAGTTGCCACACGGAATGAACGTGGGTTCCGAGAAAGTCTTTCGCCTTTGCAGAGAAGTATATAGCCCTGGTCTCCTGTCTGTGTTCTTTAGCTTACAAAACCAGATTAGCGATATTCACCGTATTTGATGCCAACATTTGAAAAACTTTTCTTCTCGCAATGCGCGAGCAAATTGAAACGATTTTGAAAGGTGAGCGCGGTATGCGCGCTTGAAACGGATTTGAAAAGACTGTCCGTTAGTCTTGTTATAGCGCATCAAACCAGATTCCATCAATCAGTGATGTGACAAACAAATTGCTTAGTAAGGTTGAGGTGAGCAGGATTCTTCTGTCTACCCCTGATTAAGAGGTTCTTACTCCAGTGCGAATTTTATCTTATCGTGGACCTGCCTCTCCCGGTGGTGTCTCTACGGCTATCTCGAATATATTCAAAGCGCAAAAGGAATCAGGAGAATGGTGGTTCGTGCGCGATAATAAGGTAGTTCGAAAAACACAACGTTATGAACATTCCGATATATGGTTGAACGCGGGAATAGTCGAAAAGCATTATCGTTTTTGTAATAACTTCTTGTGGCCGGTTATGCATGATTTACCGGAGCTGGCTCATCTCGATCGTTCGGAATTTCAGGCCTTTCGCGCACTCAACTACTACATAGCGTCGGAAATCGACCAGACCAAGATAAGCAGGTTTGATCAGTGGTTCGTTAACGACTATCAGTTGGCCCTTGTGCCGAGACGCCTTTTAGGTTCTAGTCGGAGTATGGTTTTTTGGCATATTCCCTGGCCGAAATATGTGCGACCCGACGACGTGGAGGCAGTGACGGAGATTACTCGGGGATTGCTTGGCGCAACCGCAATTGGATTTCACACCGCCGAATATCGGGATAATTTTCTTCGGTTCGTGGGCACGCATATTTCGGAGGTGCAGATATCAAATCGTATGGAGATGGAATTGATTTTGGGCGCCTCGGCATTGAGACGTCACAGAGTCAAAGTCGCAGTGGCTCCTTTAGGGATAGATGGTAAGACCTGGAGCGAAACGAAAACAACATCGTCGGTCAGCCCCTTGCCGTATGTCTTGAGCGTCGACCGCGCTGATTTTACAAAGGGGATTGCGGAGCGCATGACTGCAATCGGAGAGTTCTTTTCACGCTATCCCCAGTGGTTAGAGAAGGTGAACTTTCTTCAGATTATTACTCGCTCGAGACAAGGATTGCCTGAGTTCGACAAGTACTGGAGTCATTGTCAGGCTCTCTATGCGGCGATAAATGATAAGTTCTCGACAGAGAGTTGGCAGCCGATTATGTGGATGGAGAGACCGCGGAGTCAGTCGGAGCTGGCCTCTCTATATAGGCACGCTGCTGTTATGCTAGTGAATCCCTTGCGCGATGGGCTTAATTTGACGGCTAAGGAGTTCGTGGCCTGTCAGGACGAATCCCCTGGTGTGCTGTTACTGTCTCGCGGCGCCGGAGTCGCAAATGAGCTAATGAACGGTTTTATCCCGATGGAACCTACCGATCCGATTAAGTTCGCTGATTCCATTTTTCGAGGACTAACAATGAAGGAGAGTGAGCGAATCGAAAGAATAAACTTCCTGAAGATGCGCGTTGATAGTAATTCGTTGGAAAGTTGGTGGCGTTTATTTTGCCAACACTCCACGCCCAGCGAAGATATCGATGAGATCCATATAGATGCAATATTCGATGAAAGCGAAATGACAGCAATGCTATCAGTTTAGTTCGGGTACTAAAGCGGGCATGGCTAAAGGGTTGTTGCGCTATTACGATATCGCTGAGTAAAGGGTTCGCGGTCGCATCAAGAGTATTTTGAAGAAGATTGGTGACGTAATTATCAAATCGAGGGACACGTGGCATTCATTCTACTTGCAGAAGATGATTTATCTCTGCTCAACGGGCTCTCCCGAACTCTTGAGCATAGTGGACATAAGGTCGATAAAGCAAGAGACGGACTAGAGGCAGAGTCAGCGGTGCTCGCAAATCCGTACGACATTTTAATTCTTGATCTCGGGTTGCCCTACAAAGATGGCTTGTGCGTTCTTGAAAGTTTGCGTAATGAGGGAAAGCTTCTTCCGGTAATTATCCTTACTGCTCGTGATACACCGGAAGATCGAATTCATGGATTAGATTTAGGTGCTAATGACTATATTTGCAAGCCGTTCAATGTCGGTGAGTTAGAAGCTAGGATCAGAGCCCTTCTGCGCAAAGAAAAGTGGGCTAATAAAACAGAAATCAAATCCGGAACTCTTTTGTTCGATACAAGTTCAAACAGAGTTTCCATCGAGGGTCATGCGCTGGAGTTGTCGCCAAGAGAATTTCTTGTGCTGGAGATTTTGTTGCAACGAAAGGGCCGCGTCGTGTTTAAGAAGGACTTGATTGAGCATCTATCCACGCAGGAGCTAGATATGACCATTAATGCGCTTGATATAGTCATTCATCGCTTGAGAAAAAAGATCGACTCGTCTGGTTGCAAAATTCTTACAGTGAAGGGGCTTGGATTCATCATAGAGTAAGGCGCATGAAAAAATCTATCAAGCATCAACTTCTCCTGTGGCTTCTTGTTCCACTCCTCACACTGGCAACGCTCAGTACGGTTGTTACCTACAGTTGGGGTCTTAACCTGGCGCGAAACATCTATGACAAGCAGCTGTTGAACTCAGCTGATTCGGTAGCCGCACGCCTTAAGATGCAAGACGGCAAAGTCTCCATTGATCTGCCGCCAGCAGCACGCTCAATTCTTCGACATAACTATCACGATGAATTTTACTTTCAAGTCCTCTCTCCGGATGGAAAGCAAATCGCCGGCGACAAGATTCTCCCCTTGCCGCCGGAGACGCTTTCTAGCGATGAGCCGAGTTTTCGCACAATAGAAATGAACGGCAGAGAACTGAGATTGGTTTGCCTACTTGTCCCCGCGCCCCAGTCAATGTACGAGCATGTCATTATTCAGGCCGCAGAGACAAGGACAAATCGAAAGGCACTCGCAGGGCAAGTGACTATGATACTGCTGTTGGCCCAAATAGTTTCCATAGTCGGCGGTGTCGTCGCCATTTGGATTGGTGTTGGTCGTGGGTTGCTGCCGTTGTTGAAGGTAGAACAGACCGTTGCAGCAAGATCTCCAGGAGACCTGACGGCTCTTGAAGTGGATGAACCGGCTGAGATTGGTTCCTTGATCAAGGCTATTAACAGGCTGTTAAAGGCGCTCCAGGAGGACATCGAGGCACAGAAGAGATTCAGCTCAAATGCCGCACACCAGTTGAGAACACCGCTTGCAATTTTGGGAACCTATACTGATCTGGCTCGAAGATTGCTTCAAGAAGAGAGAGGTAATGAGGCGCTTGAGGTTTTGACTGAAGTTGACTCTGCAATTAATCGAATGACCAGATTAGTAAATAGACTCTTGGCTCTTGCGCGCTCTGATCCGGCGGTTGCAGCAACCAGACCCGGAATGATACTGGATCTAAATAACTGTGCTTCCAAGGTGTGTGCGGCTCACGTTCCTGACGCGCTCAAGAAACGCATCGATTTGGAATTTCAATCAACTTTCGAGCCTGCTCTTGTTTATGGCGATCCGGCTGCGCTGGACGAACTTATCTCAAATTTAATAGAGAACAGTGTCTTGTACACTCAACCATCTGGAAATGTGATGATTGCGGTTTCTGTGAGGAATTCAAAGACTACGTTAACGGTGACTGATGATGGACCTGGAATTCCAGTTTCTGAAAGGCAGCATGTATTTGAACGCTTTTATCGCATTCCTGGAACAGAACAGCCTGGCACTGGCCTGGGGCTGGCAATAGTGAAGGAGATCTCTGTTGCGCACAATGCCGAGGTACATTTTTCGACTGGACCTGGAGATAGAGGAACTGCAGTTTCGGTGACTTTTCCTCAACCACCACAAAGCAAGATGAATGGATTATCGTTCGAGAGAGTTGCTGCCGAAAATTCTTCAGTACCGGCGAATTGAGAATTGCCAATTGAAGACTTAGTCGATTCTGGTGTAAGGTGCATCGCCCCAAGCCTCCAACTCTGGGTATGAACACAGTATTTAGGTTGCTATTGCTGGTTTGGACCTTAGCACAATCCAGGCTCGTTAGGAATCCCGCATTCACTTGTCCCTCTTGCAAAGAATCGATTCTCACTAATTTTCTAAAGACCACAAGCCACCAAAAATGGTGCCTCTTGAAGCCTGTACTGGTTTTTGCTGTAGAATATGCATTTTGCTCTCTGCTAAGATAGCTGAGGACCGTCTCTATAATCATCAGATTGAGCAACTAAGTCGTGATGCTAAAATTTACATCGCCGCCATTGGAACGTCCTGACTATGGAGACTTGATGAGTTCGACACGAGTAATACCCTCGTACGTACGTCCATATATTCCCACGGGGCGGATCTGCTGCGCATGGCCTCCCAGTATAAAGCCGTGGTAGTTCGGTTTTAGAATCCACGGCAACTTTCAATTTCGAACGGACAGAACGGCTAATAGTGTATTTATCTGCACCGGCCGTTAGTCGAAATTTTGTTTTGTTCCTCTCGAGACATCCTTCTATGCATGCAATTTCAGTAT
>CAYTDR010000383.1:0-7380 GCA_964436185.1 uncultured Candidatus Obscuribacterales bacterium
GAAGCCGTGAATTTGCTATACGACGCAGTTGTTTGTTAGTGCAGGCGCTCGATGTTGTTTCTGTCGCGGCAGTAGGAGTTTGAAAACTCTTGCCGGCGTAGTTTAGAGAAGCTCAGTCATCGGTTTTGTTCCAAACTAACCCACTAATGTCGCACAAAAAACTACGACATTGCACCGATGCAGAAAGGCTTCTGAGAATCCACGAGGTGGCTTATGAAAGCAGACGTTTCAACAACTTGCCGGTTGAGTTGCGAGGAAGTTCGCTCATGAACTCCACAAGCCTCGGCACCTTATATGATGCCAGATACTTTTCGCAGAATTCTTTGATATCCTCGGCCGTAACGGCAGGATCTTTGAGCACCACGACAGCCTTGACTCGTTCACCCATGAATTCATCGGGAACGCCGATGACAGCGACATCTCTCACTCCTGGCATGCGAGCGATCACATCTTCGACTTCGCGGGGGTAGATGTTCTGTCCGCCGCGGATGATTAGTTCCTTCGTTCTGCCGACGATATAGTAGTACCCTTCATCATCGCGATAGCCGAGATCGCCGGAGGAGAACCAACCGTTTTTAATTACTTCGGCTGTTGCTTCTGGTTGCTTGTGATAGCCAACCATGATGTTTTGGCCTTTTATCGTTATTTCGCCAACATTCTCCGCTCCCGGTGGCAGGGCTCGTCCTGACGGATCTCTTATTTCGATGGAGATTCCTTGAACAGCTCTGCCGACAGAACCGAATTTTTTGGCATGGGGACGGTTTAATGTGGCACCACATACGGTCTCGCTCAGTCCATAGCCTTCTACTACGCATGAGTTAAAGACGGATTGGATTTGCTCGAGCAACTGTCGATTAGCTGGTGCTGCGCCGCTGAATGTGAGACGAACGGACGAGATATCGTACGGCGCGTTGGCAAGCTCCATGAGCATGAACTGATACATTGCAGGAACGGCTGGAATGATCGTTACTCGCTCTCGTTCTATTGCTTCGAGTGCAGCTTTGGGTTCGAACTTCGGCAAAATTACAATCGTACCGCCGGTGGTGAGAGCACCAAATATAATGACACAGAGTCCATAGACGTGACATAAGGGCAGCATTCCCAGCCACACATCCGAGGCTTGCAGGTCCAGCTCGGAGAGCAGTGGATAAGGAAGTACGGAAAGAATGTTGGCGTGCGAGATCATCGCGCCTTTCGGCTTGCCTGTTGTTCCGGACGTATATACGATAAAAGCTAGATCCTTGTCTCTATCGATGTTATGAGTAAATGGATCTATAGGTGGTGGTGCTGCTTCTGTCAGGTTCTCGATTTGAATTCGGCTGTCTTCTAATTGGAGGTCGTCCGGTTTTTTCGGACCGATGATCAGAAACTCGAGCAACTCTGTTCTCGGCAAGGCATCAACGACTTCGCCCAGAACACTTGCATGCGCGATAAGGATTCTGGCGTCTGAATCCGTCAGGATATGGGCAATCTCGTCCGTTTTCAGCAGTGGATTGATTGGTACTACCACAGCTCCTACGCCTACTATGGCGAAGAAGAGCGAAGCAAACTCGGGACTGTTCGAATAGAGCAAACCGACTTTGTCGCCTTTTCTGATGCCAAGCGAACGCAGTTGGGATGCTACAGACAAAGCTCGGTTGTAAAGTTGGGAGTAGGTGACTTCTGTTCCTTCGAAGATAATCGCCACCCGATTAGGGTTCTTACCTACCCGGTCACGAAAAACCTGCGCCAGCCCAGTTCCATACGAACTGAAGGCGGCTGTTTGATGCAGTACACCGACCGGTTGAATCATAAAACCCCCTATCTAAACGCTGCCAGCCAAAACTGTTCCACCAACAAAATTATCTAATGTCCGGCTTCAAGATACTTTATTGAGAACTAACTTAGATTGTCGTGAAAGCCCGAATCGACCGCCATTACGACAAGTGCGCGAACGAATCGAATTTTTGGAAATCAAGAGAGTAGTGGCAACTTTGCTTCCGAAAGCTCCTTCGCGCTAAGGGCGCTGGTCATCGGGCTCTTGAAAACGCGCTATGTTTTCCTTGAGCTAATAATTCTGATTGAGCCATCGATTCCAACCGATGCCCCTATTTTTCTGCCAAATAGTCCGGCGCTTGCCTGCTCCGTGACCCGACTCAACATGCGAAAAAAATGAACACAACGACCAACTCAAAACCCCCGAGCTTTTCTAAAAGACTCACTGGCTTGCTAAAACTAATGACCTGCGCGCTAGCGATAGGTTTGACGGTTCCCCAGAACTCCGCTGTAGCAGCGGTTCTATACAATTCTCAAATACAGCAATCCTCGCTGCCTGTGTGCAAATGGCAGGACTCATCGAAGTCTCCGCGAGCGGTTGTTTTAATGCTCCACGGCATTTCACAGAGGGCTTATACTCTCGGTACCGTAGCGGATCAGCTTGCGTCCAGCGGTGTCATCGTGTACGGGCTCGATCTCAGGGGGCATGGATGGTGGCATCACGGGCGAGATAAAAAGGACACAGGATACAAGTCGGACTACTCAGAAACGGTCACTGATACTAGAGAGGTTGTTGAGGCCATTGCAATGAAGCATCCTCGCCTGCCGCTTTTTCTGATGGGAGAGAGCGTCGGTGCAGCAGTGGCGTTACGTGCGGCGACTGTCTCGCCTCCTCCGAGCCTGAGGGGTTTGGTGTTATGCGGCGCAGGTTCCAAATGCAGCAGAACGAAGTTAACTTGGTTCCTTGGCGACTTCAGCAAAGCTATGATTGGGAGACCGGTTGACATTGTTCGTTATCAAAGGAAGTACGGAACCGACGATCTGGAAGCTCTGGAAAAAACAATCAAAGATCCGCTGCAGCGTAAAACGTTCCATCTGAAGGAACTCTGGCGTGCTCGCTGTGTTCTGCGCGGCAACGGCAAGTTCGCTAATCGGCTCGATCCGGATATTTCAGTTTTGATGGTGCATGGCAAGGACGATGCAACGCTTTCGCTCAAATCAGCCGAGAAAGTCTTTAAGAAAATTCCGACTGCTGATAAGGAATTGGTGACGGTCCCTGGTTGTGGTCACATTTTGCTGGGGACTGGAAATCCTAAGAAGTCAGTCACCACTCCGATTGCTCGCTTCATTCGAGAACGTGCCGATTCGGCAATGGCGACCTTGATTAACGGAGTCGATCAGAACATCTAGGGAGCGAAGGCACTGAAACAGACGCATCGTATGTGATATCAGTTGCTGGCATCTTGTGATTTCAAATCCACGCGTCGTTCCTATTGAGATGTTTGAATCTCTAGTCAATTAGTTTAGAATTCGGTCTCGTTCCCGAGATCTGGCTGCCACTTGACGCACTTTCTTCACCTCTTTAAACCAGAGCCTTTCATCGAGCGTCTTCCTGAAGAGCGGATAGATCGCGAGTACAAGCGGTACAGAGCTCAGATGCTGGGCACCATTTTTGTAGGCTATGCTTCGTATTATTTGGTTCGTGCAAACATAAATGTCGCTAAGCCATATTTAATTAGCGAGCTGGGGATGAGCAAGGGAGATGTCGGACTTTTGGCTTCGGCGCTGACAATAGCCTACGGTTTGAGCAAGTTCCTCATGGGCAATGTGTCTGATCGATCGAATCCGCGCTATTTTCTGGCAACTGGATTGGTTCTCTCTGGTCTGGCTAATCTTGTCTTTGGTTTCCTTCCGGCACTGTATCTCATGGTTGTGTTCTGGGCCTTGAATGGCTGGTTTCAGGGAATGGGCTGGCCTCCCTGTGGTCGGACTATGGTGCATTGGTTCTCTGATAAAGAGCGGGGAACCAAGATGGCCGTGTGGAATCTAGCGCACAATGTAGGTGGAATGCTGGCGCCGCTCATTGCCAGTTACTCACTCGCTTTTAGCGGCTCGTGGAAAAGTGCGTTTTACGTTCCCGCCGTGCTGGCTATAGTCACCGGCGTCGCTGTTGCAGTGTTTCTCAGAGACACACCACAATCAGTGGGACTGCCGCCGATTGAGGAATACAAAAACGACTATCCATCAACGGCTGTCGAAGATCGCGAAAGAGAGCTGTCGAGCTCGGAGATCTTCTTCAAGTATGTGCTCAACAACAAATACCTCTGGGTTTTCGCCGCAGCGAATGTGCTTGTTTACATAGTTCGCTATGGTGTCTTGAACTGGGCGCCGACCTATCTCACCGAAGTGAAGGGCTATACCATCACCGACTCTGCCTGGCAGTCGAGCCTTTATGAGATGGCAGGCATCCCAGGGATGCTCTTCTCTGGTTGGGCAAGCGACAACATTTTCCATGGACGCAGATCGCCTGTCATGGTTTTCTCCATGCTATTGGTAATTGCAGCCGTCATTGTGTACTGGCTAAATCCGAAGGGAAACTTCGTCGTCGACTCATGTGCGCTAGTCGCCATCGGCTTCCTCATCTATGGACCGGTTATGCTTATCGGGGTGGCAGCGCTCGATCTGGTGCCGAAGAAAGCCGTCGGTACAGCAGCCGGGCTGACTGGGTTGTTCGGCTACATTGGTGCCACCGCTGCGGAACTAGGCATCGGCAACCTTGTGCAACACTACGGTTGGGACATGGGATTTAAAGTCATCTGTGCTGCAGCCGTTCTGTCTGTATTCTTACTCGCTTTCACCTGGAACGTGCATGACAGGCGGAAAATTGTGGGCCATGCACACTAGGACATTGAGACAGGCAATTCGTCGCTGCTCAGGTGCGCGAGGCACAAATAGATAATTATAACCAAAAAAGGCGAAGGATGAATCATCCAAAATGCCGATGCCTGCCGTCGAGTTGATTCGTACAATAGTTAGTACAGTGAACCACAAGAGGAAAGAAAATAATTCAAAGCAGATACTGCATTAGTTTAGATATAAGAGAGACTGACCACCACCAGTTAAACCCTACAAGGGACTAATACACCGACATTCCGGATGGGAGGTCGGTTTCTCTTTTTGAATTTCAGGATTTCTAGTATTTGAGGCCTCTGCAACTGGCTTCTGCTCGATGGCTTCGGTCACCTGTAGCGTTGCGGAGGCATTACTTATTATTGGGTTACCGCGACTGCACAGGGCAGTGCAATTGTTTCAGCGCTGCATTGCCAGAATTATCGGGAGCCGGCCATTTTCCATCCGAGGGAAAATGCCAAAGATGCGCGCGTGCTTTCGGTTGACGCAGCATTATTGGAAGGCTTCACCGGAGGCAAAAAATTAAGAAATGCCGATGATTACTGGGAATGAGAGCATCCTTTACCTTGCCTTAACCGCTGTTAATCTAGTCTGGTCTCATGCAAGAAATGAAGACGAAGGAAGTAAAAATGAATTCTAAAAACAACGAACAATCTTGGGAGGCCGCCTAAGGCGCCCGAACAGTCAAAGAAAGCCATCAGAAATACATGGCTCGCCTGAAGAAAGGCGATCGACGGTACAAAAAACATAGTTTAGTCAGGGTGATAGGAGGCTGGTTTCCCAGGCTCTTTATTCTTCCCCATGTGATCATCGGCATTTGTCTAATCGTTTATCCATTCCTGATGCTCATAACGAATGTCTACGGAACGGAACTAAAGGCAACTGTCACCGATAAAGTCAGTTACCGAGACAGCGAAGGTGATCGAGCCTTCAAGGTCGCGTACAAATACACTTGGAACAACAAAGAGCAAGAAGAAGAGTCAGGGCTCAACCGGCGCGAGTTCAAGCAATACAACGTCGGCGATCCTATCAATGTTCGGTTCTTCGCTCTGGCACCTGACTACACGAGGACAATAAGACCTGTTCGAGGTGAATATGCTCAACCGGACCTTGCAACAGTTGCGTTTTACGCATTCTTCGCGCTGTTCTGGAATGGCATACTCAGTGTGTTTGTGCTACTTCTCTACATTGTCCCGGCTGTAAACTGGTATCTTCTGCGGTTCGGTTCCGTCTGCGAAGGAGTTATCGTGGATAAGAAGACAGACCGCGATGATGATGGTAAGCGATATTTCGTCGAGTATGCGTTTAGACCTGGAAGGAAAGCGCAATTGACTTCTAGCGACCAAAGGTCGACTACAAGCACTGATGCCATCATGTGGGACACGTATTCAGTTGGCGATCCGGTATGTGTTCTTTATTCGAGAACCTGGCCCAAGGCTCATCTCGTATTTGAGTTTTCGGGCAATGAGCTTGCGAAGTAAGTTCAAACGCCGCCTGGGACTGATTGGATGCAGTTATAAACTCTTTGGAGTAACTGAGTGCGGAAGTCGGGTTCCCTCAGCTATTTGTGCCAGTCTATTAAGTCGCCTGAGACTGTCTCCACATTCAGTGCATGTGCTCAGTTATAGGTGATTCCGCATTTTTAACGATTGTGGCGAAAAATGATAAGCGTGGCTTGTCAAAAGGTTATTGGCTCATAGGACCGGTCAACATGCAACGAAGACTGCGATGACATGCAGACAATTCGGAGTGTGCATGAGTGGAGATTCAAGCACACTCCAAATATGGGCTATCGAGTGAAAGCTAACTAACGATTGACGAATATTTCTTTGCCGTTATAGACCCGCTGCGGATGCCAGCTATTGTTGATGACATCATTTCCGGTAACTGTCACATACTCCAGATCTGTTTTCTTGAAATGATAATGGTTCATCGCCATAAAGTTCTCGGGTCCCCACTGGCCTGATGCAATTCCTTTGCCATACGGTGTCGGCATTTTTGTCTCGCCGGCAACGGCAGTGTAGAAGAAACCGTAGGCAGGAATTACTGCTACGTCTCTCTGATTAAACCCCAATGGTCGTTTGTGCGACTCGTCGATTCCAGTGGTCGGAGCATCCATATGAATCAATGAATAGGGAGGAGTCGACGAATGTTCCGTGAAACTTGTGGCCTTCACGACTCCTTTAAAGTATGTGTTCATATCGAATCCACCAAAGGAAACCAGAAGTGGAAAACGCCTTCTCGCATCGACTTCTAAGGAGCAGTTCGTTCGATGATTGCCGGCTTCATCCGTTGACACCGATATATCGACTTTCTTCAGTTTCATTCCTGACCGTTCACACATTGATGATGCGGCCGCCTTCGCTACGTTGACTGCATTTTCCTCATCGTATCCGGGTCTCAGTGCATCGAGCCAAAAACGATTGTCATCCAGGACCTGTGCCGTCTGTCTGGCGATATGTTGTGAATCAGCTTGTATGACGCCTTGAGCGGATGCGTTAGCGAAGAAGATGATTACAGGCAACGCACCAATAATGAAGAGAGAGACGACGATAACACAGATGATCAATGCGCTTCCGGAGCTGGCTCGTCTGGCAGACGGAGCTCTTCTTGACGATTTCGCTCTCGAGTTGGTGCTTGTCTGATGTGCCATTTTCTTGCCTCCACCCTTATTCGTTCCAATTTAAGGATAATCAAGCAACGTTAGGTATGTGT
>CAYTDR010000384.1:0-7379 GCA_964436185.1 uncultured Candidatus Obscuribacterales bacterium
ACTCGCAAGGCAACCTTGCTGTTAGTGAATCTTCGTCTCGGTCATGCTGGTTTCTTTCTTGTCGTCTTTGCTCGCCTCGTCCTTTTTGCCAGGTGTTACTTCGACGACTGTGATCCCATCTTTAGTGAAGACTTTCTTGGCTACTCGTTTGATATCCTCTTTGGTGACATTGAGGTAAGCCTCGAGATCTTTGTCAAGGAGTGCCGGATCTCCGAAGAAACTTCCGTACTGGGCGAGCATCTGAGCTCTTCCTAAGGCACCCTGGAGAGAGTTATAGCCGCCTGGAGCAAACAGTATCCGCAGTACCTGGTTCTTCGCTTTCTCGAGTTCCTGGTCGGAGACATCCTCATTCTTGATCTTTTCGATCTCTTCTAAGACGATATCCTGTACTTTCTTCGCCTGGTTTTCCGGCTTGTAGACTACGAATACATCGTATTCCGACGGTCCGCGCCGTTCCTCGTAGCTGTTGGAGACCTGGAGCGCCACCTGCTCATCCTTGACGAGGCGCTGATAGAGCCGGCTGGATTGTCCGGTGCTCAAGATCACTTGGATAATGTTGAGGATAAACGAGTCTGCATCTCTTCGTTGGGGTGCTTTCCACGCCAGCCAGAATGCAGGCGTGTTAGCCTGATTGTCCACTTTGTTCAAGTACTTGGCCTTGGTTTGCACCGGCTCGCTTAGATCGGGTCTTTGCGCATCCTTCTGCCTTGGGATAGTGGCAAAGTACTTGCGCACCATTTCCTCCACCTTCTGGCTGTCCACATCACCAACAACCGCCATCACAGCATTGTTCGGACAATAGTATTTGTCAAAAAACTTTTTCACGTCTTCAACCGACGACCCTTCCAAATCTTCGAAATAGCCAATGACAGGATGGCCATTCGACCAATTATCGAAGATTAACTCCTCGGCAGCCAGCGCTGCTGGCATGTAAGGTTGGTTGTCTATGCGCAACCGCTTCTCTTCCTTCACTGTCTCCAGCTGGTTTTTGAAGTTCTCTGGTGTAACAGCAAGAGAACGCATCCTGTCCGATTCTAACCACAAGGCCAGCTCAATCTTATGGCTGGGGAGCCGTTCGTAGTAATCAGTGTAATCTGCGTGAGTGGAGGCGTTGACCAAGCCACCCTCAGCTTGGATGTACTTGAAATATTCGCCCTTAGCGACATTTTTTGAGCCTTCGAACATCATGTGCTCGAAAAGATGAGCAAAACCTGACTTGCCTTTTTCCTCGTCCCGCGCACCGACGTCGTAAATGAGTACCAATGCGGCGACTGGGACTGAATGGTCTTCAGAGATCACCAGACGCAATCCGTTGTCCAACTTCACATCTCTAGTGACCGGGATGAGCGGTTTTCGCACCTGCAGTCTGCTGGACTTGTCTTCCGAAGCTGCGGCTAGTAACCTCTGTTCGTCAAGTCCTTTGGAGTCGGCACTAACTGCGGTGGCAGTAGCAGACAGTGGATTAGCCAGCATCGCCAACGTCGTTGAAAGCAAAAGCCAATTTTTCAATGGCAAATCATTCGTCTTCATCTTCAGCTCCTAGCATCACGCATGACCAGAAAATGGCCACTGCAAGGATACACAGTATTCCAGCACCTATGCATACTTTATCGGGAAAACCGTAACGTCTCAAAACAAGGAAAGAACTTAGCCCAAGGCAAAGGGCGAGGACGGCGACAATCTTGTTTAGTGCGAGTAATACCATCTAATCAGTTTGTTCCACATCTGAACAGTCAAAGCTGGTGTCGGTGCCATTGACTGTCATTATAGTGAAATTAGCCCGTGTCATGACAGGATAGGAAAGCTTCGTCGCCGTCTTTCGACCCAAAATCCTCCACGCGCTTGATTCCAAGATAGTTGTTAACGTTCTTTGATTTACAGGAGTCGGGCAGATTCCAGTGTGGAAGAGCAGGCACAGTTCGACCGGTCTGATGGAATGGACGCCACTAATTTGGTGAGGAGCAAGAGCAATTTCTCGTTATTCTGATTGAAGACCTTCACTACCTCAGAGTGCGAAACAGGCTCCACATTGCCGATCAAACCACAATCATAGTCAGTGATAAGCGAAATATTGACAACACACATTTCAAGCTCTCTGGCTAACTGTGTCTCCGGATACTGAGTCATATTGATTACCTCCCATCCCATGGAAGTGAACCAGGCGGACTCAGCTCTGGTGGAAAATCTGGGACCTTGCACGACGACCACCGTGCCTTTGTCGTGCATCCTTATATTAGATTCTTCGCCTGCGCGAACAACCAAACTGCGCAGTTCAGGGCAGTATGGATCGGCGCTGGAAACATGGGTCGTGATCGGACCGTCATAGAAAGTATCTACTCGTCCATTGGTTCGATCTACAAACTGATCGCAAACCACGAACTGGCCGGGTTCGACATGCTGTTGCAGACTGCCGGCGGCGCAGGGGGCAATTACTCGTGTCACTCCCAACGATTTCATTGCCCAGAGATTCGCTCGGTAGTTAATTTTGTGAGGTGGATACTGATGTTTGGCGCCGTGCCTGGGCATGAAGGCGACCTTAATTTCTCCCAGTTGGCCAACAGCAACTCTGTCACTGGGAGCTCCATATGGAGTCTCTACCACTCTCTCCTCATAATCATCGAAGAGCTTGTAGAAGCCGGAGCCTCCGAACACACCGATGTATGCGTCCTTGGTCACTATTCATCTCCAATTACTGAGTCACGCCCCAGGGTTTACCACCTGGCATCCAAAATGCCAGGTGCGCTAGCCTATGGTAGCACCTGTTTAATGACGGTGATTCAGGATTCTTGGTAGTCGCCCCTGGGTTGACGTCGAGCCAGGTAAATCAATCGAAAACTAGTTCTGATGCGGGAGTTCTGGACGGACTTGCTTTCCAGTGCGCATCTATTTTGTCGAACCGAATGGGAAAATCCGCACCCAATAAGGGATACGCTGACTAAAAAAATGTGAACGGGGGTATAAACCTTTTGGAATGCACTGTTTTCAAGCCCGGATTCAATATCAAAATCCTTGGTTTGCGATCAGCACCAAACGTGAACCTACCGCCCGATTCCAATTTATACTCCCAGGCACGCATAAAGGGGTGATAGAAACCAGGCTAGATACGGCAGTCAGCTGGAAACAGCTTGCTCCACAAGGCGTTTAGTTTATCGCGGTTATGCAACTAAGACTCAGGCATTGAAAGCCTGCAAAGTAGATGATTGAGGTCCAAATTTACTTAGGGAGTCGTGAAATCACACCAATGTTTGGGAAACACTTATTACTATTTGCTCTTGTTATTTGCGGCGGTCTGGCTGGCTCGAGCGCAAACATTTCAAGCCAGAGCTGCCTTGCTTCGACCGATAAGGTAAAACTTGCTCAACGACCGGGCGGCTATAGCAGCATATTCTCCGGACCTGACAAGATTTACGAAAAGGTTTGGTACCTGATCAAAGAAGAGTACTACGACAATAGTTACAACCATCAGGACTGGCACCGCTGGCTGCATAAATATGATGGCAAGCTCAACACGCTCGACGATTCGCATAAAGCTGTCGAAACCATGTTGGCTAGCTTGGGTGATCGATATACGCGTTTTCTCGATCAAGACGCGTTTGACGATGAGCGTTCGCAGATTGATGCACAAATATGCGGTATCGGCGTTCAGATCGGCACCAACAAAGAACACAAGATTGTCGTAATCACTCCGATCGAAGATACACCAGCATCCAGGGCAGGTGTTCGTGCCGCAGATGAGATCCTTGAGATCGACGGCAAGACAACCAAGGGATTCTCGGTGGATGATGCTGCAAAGCATATCCGCGGTCCAGTCAATTCCACTGTTGACATGGTTTTGAAAAGAAAGGGCAAAAAGATCAAAGTCTCCATTTTGCGAGCGGAAATTCCGCTTAAAGCAGTGCAGACTGCCAAGCTCTTGGACTCAAATATCGCCTATATAAGGCTCACCAGCTTTATATCGCAGAAGGCTGATCAAGAGGTCGCCGATGCGATCAAGGCTTTGCCATCCGCAAAGGGTGTGATTCTCGATCTGAGAGACAATCCTGGAGGGCTGCTGAACAATGCCATCACCATTTCAAGCATGTTCCTGCCCACCGGCAATGTTGTATCGACAGTAGATCGGGATGGATACAAACAATCCATAAAATGCTCCGGAAGACCTCTTTGCGAACTGCCAATGGCTGTTTTGATCAACAAAGGAAGTGCATCAGCATCTGAAATTACAAGTGGTGCCTTAAGAGACAACAATCGTGCCGTTCTCGTAGGAGAGAAGACCTTCGGAAAAGGGCTTGTTCAGGGCATTAACCGACTCGACGATGGAACAGGGGTCAACATCACAATTGCCCGATACCTCACTCCCAACGATACAGATATCAACAAGAAGGGAATTGTTCCTGATGTTGAAGTGAAGGTGAGTAAGGAAGATGAGAAGGATCATAAAGGTCCCTGGTGGCTTGACCCGGATGGACCTGCAGTCACGAGGAAACCCGAGGATATGAAAGATGCGCAATTGAAGCGAGCAATCGAAGTGGTGCGCAAGGGTATCGACGTGCCAACCGAAGTTGCAATGCAGCATCCGACGAAATAGAGTAATACCATATATAGTTACAGGAGCAGCTCGATGTCAGTCGATCTGCTCTTGGCTTTTGGATGAAATTAGCGGTTTTCGATTTGTTTAAGCGAGCAATATCTCAAAACCGTCGGACAGGGAATTTTCTTTGAGCCTTGACCATGAGGGTTTCGGAACTTGTGGTTCACTAAGTATTCGGCAAGATATAGTTGAACTGAAAATCTTGACGCAGCAGTAAATATTTTGCTTTAGCCCGTTTTTCTTGCGCTCAACGAGCAATTAAGGTCTGCCAATCGCCCCATTTATCGGTGGTTTAAGGCAGGAAGATTTTCCGCTGGTCTTCTCCCTACATGGCAAAAGTGGTTTCGAGTATGCGTTCGTAGACTATTTCTGGACACGGACGACAAATTCCTCTGTTTGTGCCAATCTTGGCACCGCGGTCGGTATTATCTTTTCTCATGAATTGAGAACTAGATCGCCACAGGTAATTGAAGAACTCTCCGAAGGACCATCGTATCCAAGCATTCTGTGCTGATCTTTTTCAGATTGCCGTGACAAACTATAGAAACACTGATAGATTGACTATGCTTCAAGCGACCCAAATACGGAATTCGAAATCTCTCAAAAACAAGCATCTCGAACTCCGCCTGGCCAATGTGTTTGTCTAGGAAACTTGTACTTTTAACATCGGTCTCCACAGTCGCCAGTGCCAAGATATCGATGTTCCTTGCGGTCAAACTGTGGACTGCAAGTTCAATGAGTTCAAAGGCATCTGGCTCGTGACTGGCTACCAGTATCACAGGAATGTTCAGTTCCTTGAGAACGTCAGTTGTATTGATTAACTTGGGACCAGCAGCAGCAGAAGCAGATAAAGCGAGAGGAGTGGCGACCGAACCAGGGAACTCGATCAATGACAGAGTCTCACTACTTACCTCTTGCTGAAGTGAGTAGAGGAGTTCATCAGGAACATGCGGAGGGAACTCCAGCGTCACTCGTTCGTAGTCGCCTTTCGTACCAGTGACGGTGCTAATGAAAAGCAACTCAGAGTTATTCAGTTCGCTGTCACCGATACAAATCGGCTTCAACGCCCGGACAGGAATGTTTTGTTCAGCAATTACAACGGAGATACCAGACATGAGTATCGTCTTGCCACAACCGGTCGAGCAGCCTACTATGCCAGCGGCTCGCAAGCTCTTCCTCGGTTCTCTTTCCTCTTGTGTCACTTCAACCTTCGACTCCGGCACCACGGGCGATGGCGTTACAATGATGGCGTCAGCGCTAGATGAATTCACAGGAAACCTTCGACAAGTCACGACTCCACACTATACTACAGTCCGTAGGTTAGTTGTATTCGATTGGTTTAGCGACCAGAACGTTGATTGGTATCGAATATAGCTTCACTACATCGAGCAGCTAACATAGGAATATCAACGCTGCCAGAGAATAGATATTCAAAGGACATAAAGCAAATCGGAATAAAAGCGCTCTCAGGCGCCGAAACACTAATAAGCTGAGGTTTTCAGGTGATCAGTCTAGCAAAGAGGAGCTCTGTTTAATTTCAGTCCTTCTCAGACCATTTGTTAGCCTGCCGCTGCAGAAGGTCAGCATCTTTATCCGAAATCGATATCGTGGGCACAGCGCCCACCCAGGTAGTGTAATAGATTGTAGAAGGAGCGCCCAGACAGGATTGACCATATATAGATTCGAAGATCAAACAACCGGCCAGATATGAACCCCATTGACTCGGACGAAGCCCGCCCTCATATACATCTATTCCGCTTGACGACTGGTCCTTGTCAAAACTGGACAGGCACCGCCCAATAGGTATCAGTGTGATATCAAGCTCTTTTGAAATCTCGGTCATGTTTCTGGTTATCTTAGCCTGCTCGTTCGTATGCCCCTTGGCGCCCGGTGCTTCAAAGAGGAGTACTTTTGCGCCGCTGGCCTTAGCGTCTTTGGCCATCAATCTGACGAAGCGATTCATCTCTTCCTTCTCTTCCATCGCTCGTCCGACTGGTTCCTGAAGAATCACGACGTCCCACTTATCGCTCTTAATCAACTTTTGAAATTTCCCCTCTTCATAGTGGCGTTCCAGCGTCCACTCTGGTACGACGATTTGAGAAATCTTCGGTCGAGAATGAAGCTTCCGCTCTGCAAAATATGCTACTGTCCACGGTATCATATAATTGGCAGTAAGAGTGCCCCCGACGAATAGCAACTTCTTCGATTGGCCTGAAGATGCCTGGCACAGGTCTTCTGCCAGCACTGCTTGCATACAGCAAAGCTGTTCTAACTTTGGCTTTGTATCATTCCACGTGAAGGCCAGTACCCCGGCCAGGAGAAGTAGGAAGGAAACAACACCGAATATTGATAGTCGTAGTGCGCGCTTCATCTGGACAATTTAGAACTCTAAGTGATTGGTACCGACCACAATTGTAGAAGCTTGCAAATTCAATGGCACCGAAATATTCTCGATGCGATCAATCTTTGTTAGCGAATTTGTAACAACTGGCCGATAGGATAGTTTCGTACCCCAAACGGTGAAGGTCCAAGCAAGACTGACTTATGCATTTCTAGATGAGCTAATCATCGAATCTGTCGAGCCTGGTAATGCACGCTATCCATACCCCATGCGGTCTCGACCTTATTCTCCCTATGTAGGTTTCTTGGCATGCCAAAATCAGAGCTGGAAAGTTTTTCGCCGTCACTCAGCTCACACGAAGAGGAAAAGTCCTCAACTGCCGCTGAAATATCAAGGGGCTCCTGGGAGGACAGCCTAATAACTCAGACGAGTTTAGACTGTAGCTCTAAG
>CAYTDR010000385.1:0-7371 GCA_964436185.1 uncultured Candidatus Obscuribacterales bacterium
TTACCCAACCCGAACTCTCATAAACCCTGGAACTAAAATTGGGGGCAAGTCACACTCATGTCAACCGCGAGGGCTGCGGCTTGTGAACCACCGACTGAGCCCCACATCTTTAAGCGAGCTTCTGGCGTAAGAGATCGGACCGGGCTCATGTGGTATAGCCACACGTAGTAATTTGCCGCCGATGTCGTCTGAAGTTTTTGAGGCTCTTCATCTAGCCAATCCAAGAGGGCCTTAGAAACGACCTGAGATGGTTGACCCGATTTCAGAGTTTCGGTCAACGCGTGCAACCTCTGAGTTGCCACTGTCCATCGTCGGAGTGATGGATTGTCGCCTGTGGAGCCGGAATCTATCGTCGCTGATAACTTCGCAACGTAGTTGCGAAGTTCGTCACCGCGCTTGTTAGCAAGAGGCAACAGAATGATGCCTAGCAGACGCGTGATAAGAATATCGACTGCTTCACCGATTTCATTAAATGAGCCCGACGTCACAGCGTCATTCAAGTCGTCGAGAAACACTGCGAGTTCGATATGTTTAGCACGCCAATTGGCGAATAGTGTTGCTTGAGCTTGCAGACGCTCATGTGCGTTGAGAGGAGAGTTCGACGCTAAGCGATAGGCTTGAGAACAAACGCTTAACGCGGACGATTTTGCTGCACTCTCAAGCAAAGCGACGAGATTCGTCGCTGCTGAGGTGAGAAATGGAAGGTCTGTTTTGCCGACACGTACAGCAAGCAGGCAGTATCGCAACAACCATTGAACGACAATGTCTTCTGTTAACTGTCGTCCCCAAAGGGCGCGAAACACGCAGTACCAAGCCAAATGATACTTGACGATCGGTGCCCGCGCATGCGATGCAGTTTGATAGGCATCTTCAAGGGCGACCAGATTATCTCCGCGTTCGGTTTGAAGGATAGCTTCTAAGCTTGCACGCAGCACTTGTACCGGCTCGTTGTGTGGCACTTGAGGTGAGGCTAACAGACTTAGTGCGGATTCAATTTGAGAAGGTTCTTCTTTGGGGCGATTAACGAACGCGTATACGGCAGGACCTACCAAGAAGTCGTAATTGAAGCTTGCTGGTGTCTGGAGTTCGGCGGCCTTCGTCTCAGGATGCTCCGAAACACGCGTTGCAATTGCTGCCAAAAACGGGGCATTGGTGAGATCACCAAGATCGAGGGCATTTCTAAACGCCATCGCGGCAAATGGCGCATCTATCCCCAACTCAGAATTGCCGAACGCGATTCTGTAGTAGTAGGCTGCCCGATTAGGTAGGCCAACTTCACTGCATGCGCGGGCAAGCATGGCTGTTGGCGCATGAGCTATCATGTTTTCGGCGCCAGCCACCGGTCCGTCGATCGCGAGCGTAAATCCAGGCACTGGAATCGAGCTTGCTGCATCTCTATCTATGTCTCCCGCTGTAATGCCCAGTGCTATTTGCGCGAGTAAGACCCATTCTGGGCACGTCGCATCTCTGATCTCAACCAACGAGTGTGCCGCAATCAACTCGCGAACGGCATGAGTTCTTCGCCCTGAGCGCGCCCACATACAAGCCGCTTCAAGATGACATCGAACAGCAGAAGCTCGGTCACTGATTCGTAGATAGTTCGCAGTCGCCTGTTGCATCAAACGCGATGCCTCAGTATATCTCCCTTGCCTCGCGACAGTGATCGCTAACATGGAGAGGTTCTCGCTGCGATCCAATTCTTGACTACGCGGCCACAACGTGAGTGCCTCTCTGTACTGCTGCTCCGCTGGGAGTAAGTCTCCAGTGCACCGAAGTGTATCGGCTATAGTCATCTTTAGATGGCCGTTCACCGCTGGATCGTAGATTGTACCCGTTGCAGCTAGGTGCATTGCGAAGGCAAGAGCTCGGCTGAAGTCTCGTTCTATGTCGATCAGTATTCTGACTAGGCTGGCGCCAATCACTGTAGCAACGTGGTGTTCGCCAGCGGCGTGCAGTGCGTCTACGGTTTTCTCGACGTCAGCTAGCTCGACATTGTCTGAAGTTGAAGATTGCCGAGAGTATCGCAAACTCGCAAAATAGATCGCCATGCCTAAATGGCGCCAGAATTGATAATTGAGTTGCTTATCCCAAAGCGGCTTCGATGAACCAGAGGTAGTTGCGAGCTGGTTTACCATCTCTTGAAGGTGCGGGAGCGGATTCCTTTTTGAGGTCATCAAGGCGCTGAATAGGCTGAATTCTCGACAGCGAGGGAACCCTTTGGGGGTATCTTCACTTTCAAGATACTTCGAAGCTTGGATTGTTAGTTCGACATTCCCAGTGATCGCCGCGTTCGTTAGCAAGACCCCCCAGCCCGTTGAGCGAGTTAGTCGGTCTATTGATTCGGCATTGTTAGTTAGAACTTGTTCAAGAGACGAGAGCGATTCCTTTGCCGCGGTCTTCCATCCGAGCTCTTCGCATACTTGAAACCAAATTGAATGCCACAAAGCCCGAGCATCGGGGGCTGTATCTTTCGAGCCGGCGGCTGAACTGAGCCACAACATAAATCTAGCTGCCAGGTGCCTGCGGATCATCTTTCGGTCTGGCCCGCGCGCCATGATGAGGAACATTGCAGCTTTTCGCAGGGCTTCCGATTGAGCACCGCCGAGAACTCGATGGGCTATTGAGGTTGATACGTCTCCTATATCGATCCCTTCGCCTGTTGGCCTCTCAAGTTCGTCAGCGATCAATAAATTCCATTTCTTATGCTCATCCGGTGTGCAGAACTTTCGACACCCTTGCTGATAAAGATCCGGTAACGAATAGCGATTGGCATCTATGACATCGAATGCTGAGACTACGCATCCGTTCCATGTGGCCGAGAATGTTGCGGCATCTTTCTCAGACGACCAGACAGCGTTCGCTATTCGCTCGGCGAACGGCTCAATTGCGAGTGAGACCATTTTGCATAACGTGAAGCTGTCTTCGGGCAAACCAGTTCTAAACTGTTCGATGATGTGGGCTCTTTTGTTCTCGGCGTCAGAGCCAAGGCCGTCACGAAGGGCTCTGATATAGGAGGCGCAATCCTCGGTAGTCCTGATTGTCCTCACGCGTCGATGCTCCAGGCGAAGCAATCCAATATGCCCGTCTATTTTAGATAGCAAGAAGTCCAGTGCCGCTTTTTGCATGTCAGAGAGAGGTGTTTCGTCGCACTCGTAGAGTTGTGTGGCTTCGTCAATATTCATTCCGGGGCATGGCCAGATAGCTATTCCAGCAGCACTAGCTTTTGTTCGAAATGGCGGTTCGTCGGTTGCGATCATGACAATCTGAAGCCGTTGATTGGATGCTTCGGCTACTTGCTGAATCAGTGACAATTCCTTGAGATCGTTGCACTGCTGAGCGTTGTCGATAACGAGCAAAATTGGCGTAGTGGCGACGCGCTGGATGATTGCGTCAGCTATGTCTTGAGGGCTGAAGCTATCTACTTGAAGAAACTGCGAGAGCTTCCAGCACAGGAGCACGTACCAAGATTCACTTGCCGTTGGATGTGTCGGCAGTGTGAACCAGAGCGATGCTGATGGATGCAAAGAGGCAAACTCGGCGACGACGATCGTTTTGCCCGAGTTTGGGTATGCTACAACTGCGAGCGTTGAGTGGCGGGCGAGTGATAGCGCCAACTCCGGGAAAAGGTGCCTTCGAGAAATATGTTTGCTGGGCAACGATGGTGGCCGCAGCGAAAGGCTGGTCTGGAAGGCGACGTTTGGAGAAATACCGAATAGTTCAAGTAGGCGTGCGTCACTCAGATTTGCAGCCAGCGGCGTACGTAGGTCAGGCTCTGCTGCAGAATGTGAACTCCTCTGAGTGTCATACGGTGAGAGCTCTACGCGCCCCGGAATGCCGAGTGAATCGGTGCCCGCCACAGTGTGTTTCAACTGTGGCGGGCTATCTAGGGGTGGGGTTCACATACCTTCGCTAGATCCGGCCGGCCAATTGCAACGAGAGCAGCCGCAAGCTCGCCGATCCGCGCTCGGGCGTCTAACCACTCCCATATGTGCCGCGGCTCATCCCCTTGGGTAAACTTGGCCCTTTCATAGACTGCAATACCTACAGCGTCTGCCAAGTCTTTCCACGAGTCGCCGAGTTGTCGGACGAAGATCAGTTTGGGATGAACGGATGGAGGCGACGTGGAGTCGTTCTTTGGGGCGGGGGTTGTTTCTGTGGGACGCTGGGCTTTGCGAATGATTTGCACAAGACATGCTGCAGCAGCATCAGCAGCGTACGGCTGCCATGCATCGTTCTTGTCGGGGTCAGCCCAGTCGCAAATCGCTTTAACCATTAAGAACTGAACCGGCGGGTCTCGGTCGCACGCCGCCATTGCGGCGCCGAACCCTTCCATTTCGGCGCCGACCAACTTCGTGAAAATCGAAGAGATGTTGGCCAGAGGAGCTTGGTCCTTAAGAACCTTCTGGCCTGATGCAACATCGCCGAAGTGCATGCGCGAAATGACGCGGCCAGTTGTCCCATCGGGCCGCGATGCTTTGACGTCTGCGATTCCAAAACTGCTTTGAAGCGATCTAGCAGCCTCTAGCCAACGAAAAGAACTGCGAAACACTTGCGGTCGATGTTCAAGTCCCTCCGTGGTTAGCTTCCCCGATTCGTAGTCAATGATTTGCTCTGCGACCAGAACGTCACCCAGCATCTTGAGGTCTGCCCTAAGCGATTCGCTGGTGGGCTTGTCGGTTCCTCCCGCAATGCCGACTAAGAGAACAGCCTCCGGTTTCCACTTTTCAATCACTTGCGTTGTTCGAACGCCTGCCTTGACATTGCCCATGCCATGGAAGCATTCAACAACGACGGCGAGATCTCCGACTCGACCTTCGTATGCCGTTCGACCATCAACCGGTTTCTCAGAGACATCGGAAAGCAGTTGCAAAACTGCGTCACGCTCCAATTTCAGTGCTGTAACGATTGCGATCATTCGCGCGCCTTAAGATGTCCGAACAGACTTCCATTAGTCGTGGAATCTAGAGTGAATCTGTCTAGTTGTCATGGGTCGCTGAAGCGTTGGTGACTGTTGAACTCGAACGAGGCCTGTGGGGCGCTTTCGTGGTCGCTCAGCCCGCAACACACTTGAGTGCATACTGACTCGTGCAGAGCCTGCCTGAGTGATGCTTCTGGGCAACGCTGAGTACACTCATGACTCTGTCGGCCTTGCGTGTCCAAAAAGGACTTAAAAGCCATTATCGAAAGATCACATGAAATCTCAAACCGAATACCTCACGTTCAATCTGCCTGATCGCATGGCTTTTGAGAACATCACACCAAAGGTCGAAGAGATCGTTCGCCAGAGCGGTGTTCGCGAAGGTCTTCTTCTCTGCAATTCGATGCACATAACGGCTTCTGTCTTCATCAACGATGATGAGCCAGGTTTGCACGCAGACTACAAGGCGTGGCTAGAACAACTGGCACCGTTTGACGCATCGCCTCAGAGGTACGCTCACAATCGCACGGGTGAAGATAACGCCGACGCCCACATGAAACGGCAGATTATGGGGCGCGAAGTTGTTGTGGCGATTACGAATGGCAAACTCGACCTCGGGCCTTGGGAGCAAATCTTCTATGGTGAGTTCGACGGGATGCGCTCGAAACGCGTGCTTGTAAAGGTCATAGGTCAATAGCATTTCTTCGATCTCAGCTTGTTCGCACCGTATTCTTTCGCTTCCTCGATCCCTTTCGAGTGGTGGCTCTGTTTCCTCGCACCGTTGGAGGCGGTTCAGAAGGCTCCGGATCGTTGATGGCAAAGGCATACACGAGATTGCTTGTGGTTAGCTTTAGGGCTTCTTCGCACACTTGAAGCTCGCATCCTGGGAACTCTTTCTCCAAGAACAGTAGATCCGAGGCGCCCGCGAGAATGATTCTCTCAGGGCCATCGTAGCACGCGCAAGCCATTGTGCTGAAGTGACATGCGAGTTTTCTCACGCCCAACTCCGTTGCGGCATAAATCGCCATCGGACTTTGAATGTTGGCAAGGTAAACCCAGCGTTTGAGCAACGCGCCGACACCTCTGGAGAGAGTGGCGATAGTGAACACATCTCTGCATAATAGCCCGACGATGATCTGTACTTCTTCAACCGCTCAGGCTGAAGGGCGACATCGTGGAACCAGTGCAGATTGAAGGCGTCCAGGCTCTTGAGGTTAGCACCGTGAAGATCGCGTCCATCACAATCAGTGGGTTTTGCTGTTTCAGCCATGCTCCAGTGACAATCGACCTTGACGACCTCACCACATTCGTGGGCCCCAACGCATCAGGTAAGACGTCGGCGATGATAGCTCTCGCCCGACTGTTCGGAGAATCTTCGGGGCAAAGACACGTCTCGCCCTCCGATTTTCATTTGGAACCTAATGAATCTCTCCGAGATAAGAAGACCCGCACGCTCTGTATCGAATGCCGATTGAGTTTTCCGGAGTTCGATCAGGCAAGCGGTAACATTGGAGTCGCTGTCCCTGAAGTTTTTAATCAAATGATCGTTGATAGTCTTGGGGGAGCACCGTTCTGCCGGGTTCGGTTAGAAGCCACTTGGACAGATGACGGGACGACTTACGGTGACGTGGAGCAGCGGGTCGATTGGATTCTGACGGAATCGAATGATCCGCAAATGATGGAGCAGAATCGCCGGAAGGTAGCGGCGACCGATCGGTCGAGGATTCGAGTACTTTACGTGCCCGCCACGAGGGATCCGGATCAGCAAATACGAGGCACCACAGCAACCGTTTTTGGCAATCTGCTGAAGTCATTGAACTGGGACGGGGCGGACGAGGCAATAAAGGGCGATCTGGGAGTTGTTCAAGGCCGATTTGCGTCACTTACGGGTATCCAAACTCTAAACAGTCATGTGCAGGAAACGTGGAGCAATGTGTATTTGGGACGAATCGCTCGAAGCGTAAAGTTTCAAGTAGGCGACGAAGATCCGACGGCTCTTGTGAAACTGCTCGCTGCCGCGTTCACTCCAGCAGAAGATGGACGTACCCTTGCCACCTCAGATTTGAGCGACGGTTTGCGTTCGCTGTTCTCGCTTTCGTTGCCCCTCGGACTGTTTGCCGTTGAGCGGGCAATTCGTGACAGCGCCGAAACGTCTGGCTTCAAAGCTGACATCGTTGATGTTCTGCCATTACTAACGATGTTCGCAATTGAGGAGCCCGAGAACCATCTTTCTCCGCACTACCTAGGTCATATCGTAACTCAGTTGGCAGCTACCGCTGAGAAGTCAGATGCTCAAGTTGTTCTTTCTAGTCATTCACCTTCGATACTTCGGCGAGTCCAACCAGATAACGTGCGATACTTTCGAGGCAATGAGCATGCAGTAGCCACGTCCGTGATTCTGACTTGCCCCCAATTTTAGTTCCAGGGTTTATGAGAGTTCGGGTTGGGTAAGA
>CAYTDR010000386.1:0-7339 GCA_964436185.1 uncultured Candidatus Obscuribacterales bacterium
CTCAGCACGCGCCCGCACAACACCAACAACCAGGGTGCCCGCTACATGGCGATGCGCGTGGGTGAAGGTGAGATCAAGGTGCAGACGAGCAGCCAGGGCCTGTTGACGGTGGCACGACAGTACACAATCAAGGTCAAGGTCGTGCCGCTCCCGGCGGTCCCGGCGCCTCCCGCGGCGAAGTCCTTCGACCTCTACGGCAACCACCCCCAGTCGATCGACCTGAAGGTCGGTGACGACCTCACCTTCTGGTACGACACCAACAAGCAGTACATCGTGGCGCGCGGCATCAGCCAGGCGACCACGGACGGCAAGACCGGCAACGTCCTGGATGTCCAGGCCACCACGACCGTTATCGATCCCAACGGGCACTCCAAGGTGGCGGTCTACAAGGCCAAGCGAGCCGGCACCGCCGAAGTCACTATCCAGCTCGACCGGTCGAAGGGTGCCACGGGCCCGACCCGCGTCATCAAGATCAACGTCAAGTAAGCCCTGAGGGCTTCTTGCATAAGGGGCGATAAACCCTGATGCAAAACGCCCTGGTGGTGCCTGCCTAGACATACCTCCAGGGCATCTCGTATCTGCTGCTGGTACTGTCATACCTCGCCTCGGTCGCGATGCGACAGGCGCGACGCGTGACACTACCAGCAGTGAATTCGGTCTCCTAGTAGTCTTGGGCAAGGCAGGGCAGCGAGCGCTGTCACTGCCTTGTCTATACAACGAGCAAAACCGCTCGAGTTCAATGGCCCGTTCCAAAGGACTTCATGATGGACGCGAACCTGGCTATTTTTCTCTCATTGATGCTACCGGGGACCTTCTTCCTCGGGCTCTATGACATATTCGGAAAGCGCCTCGTTCAGCGAGCGCTCCCCGAACAGTTCATCATCGGCGTGACCTTCGTTCTCGCCTCACTCTTCCTCGCGCCTGCACTCTTCTTCACAGGCATTCCCACGATCGGACCCGGCTTCCTTCTGGCAAGCGGCTCCGTGATCGCCATCAACGTGGTTTCAAACATTGCCTGGTACCGCGCTTTGAGAATGGAAGACGCGTCTTTGCTGGCTCCGATGCGGTTGATTACACCTCCGCTGGTACTGCTGACAGGTTTCCTCTTTCTCAACGAGGTTCCTGGCATCTGGGGTATCGTGGGCGTATTGACCACCTTCATCGGTCTCTACTTCCTCGTCTCGGGCGAGGCGAAGTTCAAGAACGTCACCTTCAAGTCGGTGCTCTCACGCCCGGGCGTGCTGACAGCACTCGCCTGTGCGGCACTCGGCGCGGTGTCTTTTAGCCTCGACAAGAAAGCAGTGGCGGAGTCTTCGCCGCTCTTCTTCACCGTAGTATTCCTCTCGGGCGTGGGTGGAACGAACTTGATTGCCTTTCTCGCGCTCAGCCCCGAGCGTGGAACGGCGGTTACCGCTATCAGAGCAAACCTCGGGCTCTTACTGTTGCACTCCGCGGTGCACGCCCTGGGCGCCCTGCTCTGCTTTGCCTCCCTTCCGTTTACGTACGCAGCCTATGCGGCCAGTACGAAACGACTCTGGTCACTATGGGCGGTGCTCTTTGCCGGTCAGCTCTTGAAAGAGGGCAACATCCGAGCCAAGATAATCGCCGTTCTGATCATGCTTGCCGGCATCGCTCTTCCTCTCATCTGGGGTTAACAGCTTATTCCTCCGAACTTCAGGAGTGACAACACGGAGATACTCGTGTTTGGACCGCACGATATCAAGAAAGAATACGCTTTACCGGGCGAGGTGGCCAGGTGCAGAACCTGTCGACAAGTCTTCACCCAGGCCGACGTTTCGCGAACAAAGAAGCGCTCAATCACACTCGTCGTGATGAGCCTTCTCGAAGCATTAGCAGTAGTATTCGCAGGCATCAACGGCGCACCTTTGCTGGTGGTAATCGCCCTGAGCCTGATTCCACTGTTAACGTTCTGGCTTGGAGCCGGATTTCTCTTGCGCAAAGATGCACTGATTGCATCCCACGCGCAAAGAATCTTCGACTAAAAAAAACCTGGGAGCACGGAACCAACCGCCGCTCCCAGTTTTTTTGGCATCCTGATTTTATACTATCTATTATCATAAAATAAAATCGGACAAAAGAGTTAACCCCACCCCAGACGGCCAACAGCGAGAGAGGGATGCCCTCTCAGTTGGCCGTCCTCGAATTGCGGCTCGTGCACTCCGCTTCAGGAGCCCGTTCTACTTGCTGCCGGCGAAGTCAATGCGCATCCTGCGCGGAACACCTTTACTTGCCCGCTTCGGCCTCCTCGTAGTACCAGACCTCGCTGGCGACCTGGAAGCCCTGCAGCACCACGGTCTGGGTTTTGAACGACTTCTGGGTGTTGTTCTCCTTCAACACCTGCAGTTCCTTCTGACGCTCCGTCCAGTAGAACGCCTTCGGAGTGAGGAACTTCACGCGCGCCTTGTTGCCGACGCCCTTCGCGTTGGGCAAGTAGTCGACCTGCGCGCTGGTGAGATAGGCATTGCTGTACGTCGTCGAGACCTGGACGATGTTGTAGTCGCCCGAGTTGACGAACTTGCTGAGCGCCTCCAGGATCTCGGCTTCCTTCTCGTTGTGGTAGAACTTCTCGCTGGAGAACATCTTCGACTCGACGGTCTTGAACTGCCCGTTGGTCGCGGTCGGTGCTTGCACGGGCGTGGCGACGACCGTGTTCTCGACCTGCTGCTCGTTGTTGCAGCCGACGACCAGGATGCACACCGCGGCGGACAGAGCGAGGACAGCGAGACGCTTCATGGGTATCTCCCTTTGTGAAAGTTGGCAGCCGGCGACGTGCCAGCCGCCAGGAAAGACGTTGACAAAAAAAGCACCAAGATTGATATCACCATATCAATCGCTGCCGTCTCAGCATCGAGACGGCTTGCGATTGTTGGACGTGCACCAGCCTGAGTTTATGACACGAGTTTCCGCCTCTACCATTGCTGCTACTGAGCGAACGCCTGGCGTTGGCCGAAGTGCGAGGTCGCTCGCCCTTCGGCCGCAGCCTTTTCACCTACTGACCGGCAGACTCAGCGGCCCTGCACGTCGGGCAATACTGTCGACGCCGCGATCATGCCCGAGAGAGGCACGCAGAGAAGCGCGACGACCGGCCAAGCGTCCCAGATGAAGCTGCCGACCATGAGCCAGGAGAACCCGAAGATGAACAGGAAGGCCCCGATGTATGCGGGGAGCATACGGAAGGCCAAAAATCGAAGCACTGCGAAGAATATTGAGATCATGTTTTTGCCTCACACGCTAGGGGCAGAGCCATGGTTGGAAGAGTCGAACAGCATCCTTGCATGACTTTCCTTCCAACATTCGGCTCGATGCGTGGAAGAGCGGCAGCCCGCAGGCTGCACACTCTCCCGACCATGCTGTTGTTGTTATTTGGTGACGGAGATAACGATCTTGCCGGCTTCCGCGCCGGTGATCCGAGTGAAGACGATCTCGCCCCGACCTTCGCGCTTGGCGGTGTAGAGCGTGACCTGGATGGTATCCTCGTCGATTCGCTTGACGGCGGTCACCTTGTCGAACAGGTCGCCCTTACCGTCGGTGCTGCTGCCCTTGTCGTGAATGGCGGGGTCGAAGAGGCCCGGGTCGCCCTTGAAGCTCGCGATCACCTGCACGGAGTCGCCCGGCTTGAGAGTGAGAGCGGGCAGGTACGGACCACGGAAATTGACGGTGTAAACCTTGGGCTGGGCGGCGGCTTTCACCGTGACCGAGATCTTCCCGGTCTGCGTGCCATCGAACTTGGTGAACACGATGTCGCCAGTTCCTTCGCGGGTCGCCGTGTACAGCCGCACCTGGATGGTGTCCATGTCGAGGCGCTTGACCGGCGTCTCGGCGTCGAACAACGCGCTCTTGTTGCTGTCGGTGTTCTTCACCGAGGGATCCGTCGAGGGGTCGAACAGACCGGGGTCGCCCTTGAACGGCTGCACCAATTGGACCTGGTCACCCGGCTCCAACGTCAGCGACTTCGGGTACGGCCCGTTGTAGGTAACGGAATGCACCTTCGCTTGCCGAGAGACCTTCACCGGGATGGTGACAGGCTTCATCGGCTTGTGTCCCGGAGCCTGAACCGTGTAGGTGATGGTGATCTCGCCCTCGCCGACGCGGGTAGCGCGGAAGGCAGCGATCTGGTTGAAGGTGTTGTGGGGTCGGGACTCGAGCAAGGTGCCCTTGCTGTCCGTCTCGTTGGCCGACACCCGGGCGGCGGGACCATTCTCGAACACGACCGACTGACCGACCGTCAGCTTCAGTTCCGTGGGGAGCGCCTTGTCGAGGTCGACGGTGGTGCCCTTCGGGGCCGCGTTGCCGGGTTGTGCGTATGCGCCCTGGGCGAAGATCAGGCCGGCAAAAGCCAAGAGCGCACCGGTGATGAGTTGCTTCAAGTTTCTACCCTTTCGAGTGAGATGGTGGTTGCTTTCAGCTTCAACGAATCTCTCTCGGAAGCGTCGCCATTGCGACAAACGATACATACGTCTCGCCCTTTTGCGAAAATCCTGTCGTAGGATTCGTGTGCGTAAGAAGTGGCGTGTGCTGTATTCGTCTCCGAGAAAGCTGAAAGAAAGATATTAATCACTTACAGCCTGAGATGAGGTCCGTTCAAGCCATGTAACATGATAATCCCGTTAACCTCTTCCAGGTATATTGCAGGCTGATGCGATCACTCAGAGAGCAAAACGACATAAACACCAACTCTCAAGCAACACGCGATCAGAAATATAGTTTTCATATCAATACTCTTCTCCGCGCGAGCATCTGATATCGAATTTGGTACCGCCTGAAGTGTGATATACACGAGTTGTGATATTGAAAGCTAGCGCACAAAAAGGGTCTGAGGATGCAGCAGTTGTGCGTTCAGCAGTCTCAACCAGGCAAGATTAGCTGTTTCCTCTTAAACCCAAATAAGTTTATGGTGGCATTATCAACCACTCACCTTTTTCGTTGGAATCGCTTATCGAAGCTCAGTAACACGCTACTCCCGGATAGAGATATGACGTTTTCAAACGTATGAAAAGTCTCGTCCAAACACTTTCAGGACAACGAACGGATCATCGCCGTGGCCTCGACGGTCATTGGCAGAGAGAGAAAGGCAAAAGTCATGTTGTTTCCCAAAGTGGATGCTCGCCACTCGCTGTTAACGAGCACCGACAGACTCTACGCTCGCGAAGTCGGTGGAGTCCTTATCGACTTCGAGACGGCCCGCAGTCAGCGCGCTGTGGAACTGCTCCAGGCAGGACACTCAGCGGCGCGCTCCTACCACATTCAGAGAGCTCGCTTGAGCCTCTCAGATGCTGCCGAGCTGGCCCGCAAGGATCGTGATGGTTTCGTGGAGGCAGCGGCATCGGCGTTGTTGTCCATCCACATGGACAGCGGTGCTGGTCCCTACTCCGCGCAGCCTCACTTCCTGGCGGAAGCCGTGGCGACCCTGGACTACGAGATCTTCGTCATCGAGGACGAGATGTACAGTCGGGAGGCCAAACAGGAGGTCGCGAAACCCCTCCTACTCCCGCGTCTGGCACTTCTCGCTGCCCTCAAGGAGAACCTCGTCCAGTTCGAGATTCGCGAACGCAGCCAGCATCTCTTCAGCACGCGTGTCATGCTCGACAACCACCTCATGCAGAGCAACTGGGTACCTGCCGAGAACGTGGCACGCACCGGACTGCAGAACGCCGGTAAGATCTTCGGATGGGACCACTGGTGGTGCGCGGTCATGAAGGTGCGTCTGGCTACGGCGCTCTTACGCCAGCAAAAGACGAAGGAGGCTCAGGAACAAGTCAGGCACGCCTCCAACATCTTCAGCGAATGGATGGACGGCAACACCACCGATGCGGTCTACAAGTTCGAGCTCGACACGCTGCAGACAGCGCAGTCCGACATCGCAATCGTCTCGTAAGGGACGTCGCGCTGTGCAGGACGAGAGAATGTGCGACGGCGAGAGGCCTCAACTGTGGCCTCTCACTGTTTTCTTGAATCGTAACCAATCCTCAGGAGACGGCTGTATGGTAACCGACCAGGACATTCTGGAACTTGACGAAGCCATCGCACACCTGCGGTCGCGACACCCGGAAGCTCAGATCGATGACTCCTTCCACACCAACCGCGGGTGGATCATCAAGTTCACCCTCATCCGAGCCGCGTACCTGTTCTGGCTGATCCCATTCGGCACCAAGACCCTGCGCCGCACTCTGGCAGTAGCGGTCTGGCCGGGAGGCGCGAAGTCGATCTGCCATGCACTGACCGGCGGGAGCATGCCGCCCGGCACGGCCTCCGACACGAAGGTCTTCTACACCGCTTACGACCGGGGCGCTGACGGCAAGCAAGAAAAGCGCATCTGGCGCGGCCCGGACTTCCGGACGGCGCTCTCGTACGCCACCTGACGACGAGCCGCCTTGGCTTGAGTGGAACAACCGACTAAACGCGAGTCCGCTCTACGGACTCCGCACCAGCCACCAACTTGCAGGGCGACGTGGTGTCGCCCTGCCGGCGCAGGCGCAACACGAACCCGCTGGCAAGGAGGCCTCGCCTCCTTTTTTCAGAAATCCATGATACTATTTTTAATAGTATTACAACCAAGCGTAGGCCAACTGATTGACTCCATAAGGGAGAAAGCATGCATCGTTGTCATCTCAACCTTGCAAGCCGTCCGCATTTTCTAATCGCCTGGTCGATCGCCGCTATTGAAAGTCGCTCGCCGTTTTTGTTTATGCTTTCAAAGCTCTGCATGCCTCTGAAAGACACCATGATCCGATTAGAACTCACAGCAAGGAAACGAGTTTTTGAGTGGTGGCACTAAGGGTTTAAAACTACTGATATTTTGCAGATTCAGCAATCAGCAGCGCCATTCACACTACCTTGAGAACCACATTGCACCTTCGGCTTGCCAAGAAGATAATGTTCGCGCGAATGTAACTTTACTTCTTTTGCCTCAAGATCAATGGGTTTTCTGAGTTCGGAAACTCCGCATCCTAGCTCCTCGTAAATAGCCTGAGAGACAAAAAGCTTTGATATAGGAGGTCTTCAGCGATCCGCTCCGCGCTCTATAGTGCACGCCGGCGAAGCGATACTGGACGCACCTCACCTTGTTTATAAAATACGAGCTTAATATCATGATTGAGCATCTTAATGAAAAACACAAAACAGGTCTTTGGCAAAGCGCTTCTTAATATCTAAACCGACTCCTCTGATTCCCCTCACTTGCAGCTCTACTGCACGTAGTGTGCTTGCTGTAAGTTTTATCTCCCCATTCCTACTGAGAGGTGTATTCCAATGGCAACCAAACGCCAAACGACGGTCGTTGGAAGTTCCACAAGAATGCGTCTGCGTGATCTTGGAGTCC
>CAYTDR010000387.1:0-7316 GCA_964436185.1 uncultured Candidatus Obscuribacterales bacterium
GGACAAAATCTTCGCCATAAAAATCATGAAAGCGGAGTTGGCAAAAGACGCAGCCTCGCTCAAACGATTTCAAAAGGAAGTAGAGCTGGTCTCGCACCTGGAACATCCAAACCTGGCAAACACATACGAGAGCGGCACCACATCCGATGGTAAGCCCTACATCGTCATGGACCTGATTGACGGTTCAAGCCTGCAGGATGAGATAGACAATCAACGCGTTCATGTAGATCAGTTCATCGAAATTTTTCTCGAGGTTTGTGATGTGCTCAAACACGCTCATAGCAAGGGCGTCATTCACAGCGATCTCAAACCCAACAACATCATGCTTACGAAAACTGGCGAAAGCTCAGCGCTCAATGTGAAACTATTGGATTTTGGTATCGCCAAACTCGAAACAGAGATGCAGAGGCGAACGATCAATTTCACCGAGACAGCCGAAGTAATCGGCTCGCCGCTCTACATGAGTCCAGAGCAGTGTCTCGGTTACCTGCAGGACGAACGTTCCGACATTTACTCGCTTGGATGTGTAATGTATGAGTTTGTTAGCGGGAAGCCACCGTTCAAATCAAAGAATCCCACGCATCTGATCGCGCAACATCTGAGCTCGTCGGCTCCTTCATTGTCCATTCTACAGTCGAGCAAACTGACTAAGGGAATCGATGCAATCATCCAGAAGTGTATGGCTAAGGATCCGGCTATGCGCTACCAATCGATCGCGGACTTGATGAAAGAGTTGGAGCTATTGAGCAACAACAAAGAGACTCTGGCAGAGATGGAAAGAGGACCGACCTTCCGCCTCGCAAACGACAAGAGATGGCTCACCGTTTTCATAACATGCATTAGCGGTTTCCTGCTACTTCTCGTGGCGCAAACCATAGGGATTGAGCTGTCCAAAGCTGCAATAATGTTGGTTGGGCTGCTTGCCGTACTGATCCCGGGTTCTGTGGCTTCGCTTGTTTCGTGCGTCTATTCATTTCGTTCTTTCAAACACTTATCCCTTGCGGCAAAGTTAGATCTCTTCGCGCAGATATCTGTTTGCATCGCGAGCGGTCTGCTCTTCATGCTGACGGTATTAGGCGTGGTGACAGCACTTACCCCTGCATTGGCACCCTATCTGACTCCTGTTCTCCTGTCAGCACTTGTCGGCACCATGATTTCCGTACTCGTTCTGGTATCGCTGAGGTTTGCCTGGTCACGGTCAATCCGAGAAAAGCCGAAGAGATTCCTACCGGACGACCACGCATCAACGCTCCATCGCGACTCCTGATGCCAGGTTAGACGGTTTCCTTTTTCCATCGAAGGCAAGTTGTCCTTGAGCACTCGAGCACTCCCTTCAGACTCCAGGTTCAGCTGCTTCCGACGTCCATTTGAACTTCGTCCCAGTTTCTCGCCGCCAGTGATTCATCGTCGATATAGAAAGTGACGGTACCACCGTCCGGCCAACGTCATTCCAACCTCCCAGTCATTGATATATGCTTTGATTGTATCTTCCTTTTAAATTCTTTCATCTGCCTCGAGTGCCACCACAATTGCTCGAGTGTACAATTATTGATAGAGATGCATACTGAAAAGATTCCGCGAAACAAGAGCGAAAAAGCCGAGTACCTGCGCAGCGAATCCATGCGCGTCCTGAAACTGCCGGACGTAGAACCTTTGCGCTCTCAGTCGCTCATCCTGAAGGAAGCGCTGGTAACCGACGAACAAAAGACGGTGCAAAAAGCGTGCAAGGCAATAATTGATACGTTGAGTATCGCCTACGAAGTCGAAAAGCCCTCTGTTCGAGTGCTCAGCGCTCGCCCTCTTGAGGAAGGCAAGAACTGGGTTTTCGAATTATTCGGTGACTATGATCCTGAAAAGGTGCGGATTCGACTCTGGATGCGCACGGCTGTCCAGAAAAAAGCCACTTCTTATGGAACCTTTCTCAGCACTCTCTGCCATGAGTTCTGCCACCACCTTGATGTGGTATCACTCGAGCTGCCCAATACATTCCACACGCGTGGATTCTACGAGCGTACAGCACTGCTCTATCATCACCTGCAGAACACACCTGTCCGCCCCATAGTTTGGCAGCAACAGAAGAACGGAACATACCTGGTCGATTGGGCAAGAACCATGAACTCGACTCCTGGTCGATAGTCATTTCAACCCCTAGGTTATGCAGACTTTCCCATCGAGTTGTAGGGTCACTGCGACAGCACCGTACTTCTCTTGCCGGGTGAGAGCACGGCGGAAAGCAGCTCCCCTGGAGAATCTGCGCTGGTAATGATCACGGATTTGATACCCCTTCTCAACGCCAGAGCGCATCTGCGTATCTTCGGTATCATGCCACCTTTGATGATACCGCTCTCGATCAGCAGGCTCACTTCATCTATCGGCACATCCGGCAATACAACACCATCTAGCACTATTCCAGGAACATCTGTAAGATAAACCAGTTTGTCCGCCTTCAGATCGACTGCGACGGAGATAGCAACATTATCGGTGCTCACGTTATAAGGCAAACCATCAGCATCTTTCACCAGTGATACACAAACCGGCACGCCGCCGGCAGCGAGGATCGATCGAAAGGCATTGACATCGACAGCAGTAATCTCTCCCACCCAGCCAATGTCCAGTTTGACACCCGACGGTTCCACAACAAACTTCTTACGGGCAGTTAGTAGACTTCCGTTGATACCAGAATTGATGCCACGCGCGTCAATGCCTCGCAGTTTCAATTCAGCAATCAGACTGGCGCTTATAGAGTTCAGCACCTCACCGGCGACCGTCAGTACATAATCATCGGTGACAATCAACTCTTGCAGAAAGCGGCATTGCCTTCCTGACGCGGTGATTCTCTCACTTATTGCAGACCCGCCACCGTGCGCCAAAATTACTCTGGCACCCTGAGCCACCATATCAGCCACGTCCGCGCTGAGCATCTTAGCCGCTGACGGAGATCGTAGCGTGCTGCCACCAATCCTGATTACAATGGTCTGATCGGCAAGTTGCCTCTCTGCAACTTTCCCGGACAGATTTGGAATCACAACAGCAGCGCTAGTTGTGGTGGTTACTAACATGTCTACTACTTTACTACTCTCCCCGGCAATCGAAAACCTATCACCACGATCGACCCACTGTCAAGATGAAAACTGTAAGGTTGCCTACCCCACAATCCAGGCCCAGGTGGAACTTCCGGCATCAATCCTTGCTGCCAAGGGATCGGCGCGATCAGCAAGTATGATCTAGACATTCTTTCATGTCACAAAACTGGGTCGCTCGCGTCAAGCTGAGGAGATGTAATGAGTCGACGGATTACGTCCGAATATACCTCCCAACAAATTATGATGAATGGCCTCGAATCTTTAGATCCAAAGTCCATCCACCATAATTTGTCGTTGGTTGGCCCAAATCTGTCTTAATAGCTCACTGCTAAGTCGCTGATTAATCAGTCTGTCTGCTCAGGCTGTTTTACCCATGTTGATTAGCACGAACGGTCAAGCCAAAAGGGGATGCCGTTCGTCTCAAAATCGATGATGACGCACCAGCAGAGATACCAGGACCCCTACATGTTCAACCTGCATCGCTGCATCAATTGATGCCCCTGTTCCGTAGCAAGCACGATGAGATGATTCGATGCTCTGGACATTGCCAGATAAATCAACCATCGGCGATCCTGCATGCTTAGTCTTCTCAATCTTTCATCCAGCACCAGAATGACTACAGGCTTCTCCAATCCTTTGAACTTTCGGATGGTAGAGAACGAGACGCCAATCGTGGAAGTACCGAATTCTTTCAGGCGGACCCCACAAGGCAGATTGCAATCTTTGATCCGTTGAGCGGATTGTTCCAAAATCACAATGTCGTCAAGCTTGAGTAGTTGTCTGTGCACCAGATTAGATACCACAGAATCAAGAGTAGGAAGCAAAGTATTTTCATCATAGGTTAAAGCCTCAATTGGTCTACCTGGTGGTCCCTCGGAACTATAACGTTCACTTAAGCAAAACCCCGAAAGTGCCTCAAAGATGTCCGTTGTGTTCCTGATGTTGGTGGTTAGCTCAAACTGAACATCCATCGCCGGTAAGGCAGAATTTTTCCGGACCCGCAGCTCATAGTCAGAGAAGAGGAACAGCGAACCTTCATCTGGGTTCGCCAGACAAGATTTGAGAGTCTTCCAGCTACGGTGACCAATGTCCTGGGCCTCGTCGACGATTATCGCGTCATACCGAGCATCAGGGTTCTCATGCATGTATTGACGCAAGAATAATGGATAGACCTCGACCGAAGTCAGAAAACTGTGTCCTAGCGCCTCAGTCGCTTGTCGACAGAGAGTCCCGAATGTCATTACATCAAGGTTTTTCTGTTGATCCGAAAGTCGCCAAAGATGTTGGACGAGAGCTCGATTGGAGCAAGTCAGAAGTGTCTTTCGTCCGTTTTTCGCGAGATGCTGCGCCAGGGTTGCGGCCAAAACTGTTTTACCAGAACCGACACAACCGGTCACCAGCACTCGCTTATTGTTTCTCAGTCCCATAAACACGCGAGTTTGAAGATCTGTCAAACTCTTGACGTGACTGTTCTGATATGCCATTTCTTGAGACAACGGAATTTCAAAATTGGCGGAGCGCAACAGCTCGTTCTCGACGAGCTCCGCCACTCGATTCCCCTCCGCCCAACTTTTTCGCGAGCCAATCGAGTATTGAAGAATCTGTTGAATCTTGGGCACCAATTGACTCAAGTCATGACGGTCAATGATGAGTTCGCGATTAACTTCCATTCCCAGCCGTTCAAATTCCATATTCACATCAGGAAAAACTACTGCAAAGTGAATCCTGAAGTCTGTCGAAACGCCCAACCCGGCCAGCGCACTCAAGAGCGCATGCACACCTTTCCGCGCCTGAGCGAATGGATCGATGCACTTTTCCAGTTTTTCGTTTCCTTGACTGAATTTTTGATACCATTTCTGATTGGAGCCATCGTATCTGACAGAGCCTCCTTTCAGTTCAATGACCAGAATTCCATATGATGGCACGATGACTACAAAGTCCATTTCACCATCTACGATACCAAAGACCTTGTCAATGAAACGATGGTGGTACATCGCAATCCATTCTTTCGGTAACTGCTCGCAGAGACGGTTGTAGAAGTTCTCCTCTGCGGCTCTCAAGTAGTGTCCCTGGTATTCGCTGGGAAACTTGCGTGGATACATTCGAACATTTTCATCATCAGGTAAATCGTTGAAGTAGAGCATGACTGTGCCTCATCTCTAGGTACATTACTTAGTTTCGTATGACAAACTAGTCTTTGCGCTCAGAGAGCACATGGGGTCGAGACGAATGCTGTCACTAACGAGCGGAGAAAGGGTGATTTAGTAATCGTAGATTCTCGAGTTCGAGCTGTCACTGCAGTATTCCACATTGATGCAGGCATGGCTTTTCGCAATTGAGCTTAAAGTTCATCCAATTTGGAAAGACGATTCGCACGCATGCCGATGCAGATCGGCGGGATCTTTGAACTGCCTTGCAGTTCCGGGGGTGAGCCTTTTGATAAGCATGTGGCTTCATTAGTACTGCAACTGCGATCGATTTACCAGACCACTGGTGTTGGCGGTATTTTCCTCTCCGACGAACAATCGATTTCGTCTGGTCGACCGAACAAGCAAAAATGGGCACCGAAATCGATGCCCATGCTGAATTCTCAATTTTCGACCGGCGATCAGGCAGTCTTCTCTAGCAGCTCGTAATCGCCAATAGACAGAACAGTACCTCGTTGTCCTGGCGCTATCACGGAAGAGAGCAGCTCTCCTTGAGCGTCGGCACTGGTGATGATAACAGACTGAATTCCCTTTCTGATGCCGAGTGCGCAGCTTCGTACTTTCGGTATCATTCCGCCTTTGATGATGCCACAATCGATCAACATACTAAGCTCATCGATAGTGACGTCGGACAGCACAACGCCATCCATCAGTATCCCTGGAACATCCGTTAAGTAGACCAGTTTGTCCGCTTTTAGCTTGACGGCGATAGCCATCGCGACATTGTCCGCATTAACGTTATACAGCTTCCCCTGCGCATCCTTAACAAGCGAAACGCAAACCGGAACTCCACCCTCGGCAAGTATCGACAGGAACGCGTCAGCGTTGACTTCATCTACTTCGCCAACCCAACCGATGTCCAGTTTCGCGCCGGATGGCTCGAGGATCCACTTCTTGCGCGCCGTCAAAAGCTCGGAGTTCGAGCTGCAATCGATTCCAAGCGCGTCGACTCCGAATCCTTTCAACTCTGTCGTCAAAATAGAGTTGATCGAATCGAGCACCTTGCCGGCAACCGCCAGCACTTCTTCATCGGTGACTCTCAATCCTTGTACGAACTGACACTGCTTGCCTGACGCGTTGATCTGCTCGGTTATGGCAGGTCCTCCGCCATGTACCAGAACCACTTTGGCGCCCTGTGCAACTATCGCGGCTACGTCCTGGCTGAGCATTTTTGCTGCAGTCGGGCATTGCAAGGCGCTGCCACCAATTTTGATTACGATTGTCTGACCTGCCAATTCATTGGCTGCCACGGTCGCCAGGCTCGATGCCACGTTGGCTTCAATTGACTGCTTAATTATCTTGCTCTTCAACATTTCTACTTCTCCTTGCCCAAAAAAACTGTCACCACGAGCAGTATCTGCTCAGGCGGCTCCATACGAACCGTTCAACCGAACATACTCCATACTCAGATCGCAGCCCCAGGCACACGCTTCTGAAACGCCAGCCATCAAGTCGATACAGATACGAATATCCGTTTCACTCAAAACCCGCTTCGCTTCGAATGGTTCGAACGGCATCGGAATACCGCCGTTCATGAGTGAGATCTGACCGGCACTACTTTCGAATTTGATCGAAAGCTTTGTGGGATCGAATTGAACACCGCCCCGACCAAGAGCTGCGATAATTCTTCCCCAGTTGGCGTCTTGACCGAAAAGTGCTGTCTTTACGAGACTCGATGAGACCACTGTCTTAGCCAGTTTCCGCGCATCCTCCTGGTTCTCTGAGCCGAGCACTGAGACTTCGAGGAACTTGGTGGCACCTTCTCCATCTCTAGCGATGGACTTAGCCATGAGTTCATTGACTCTGTGCAGCGCATCTTTGAAAACTATGTAATCAGGATCGGTCTCATCGACCAACATCGCATTACCAGCCAGACCGCTTGCCATGACCACACACATATCATTGGTACTGGTATCGCCATCGACCGATATCATGTTGTATGTAGAAGGAACGGATTCCTTTAGCGCTGCCTGCAACAACCTCTGATCGATGTTCACATCAGTGGTTATGAAGGACAACATCGTAG
>CAYTDR010000388.1:0-7306 GCA_964436185.1 uncultured Candidatus Obscuribacterales bacterium
CGTAACACCATCGAGAAATGGCTGCGTGAGCTTCCTGATGAGAGCAAATTGATCGCTCCGGAGCAATTCAAAGAAACTGCAGGTCAACTCAAATCAATGGAAGACCGCTTGAGGGACTTGCGCAAGAAGTACGAGTTAGAGTAACTTGTGTGCTCTCAGTCGGTGCTCAATTCCAAGAACCGGCTGAGCTCGCCGTTGTGAGTCATGTTTCTTAGTTTGTAGACGATATCAGTGGTGATGCGCTGTCCGTTGATGGTGAGGTAGTGGTGCATACCCTGATCGTCAAACCAGACAGCGTAGTGCTTTAGCGTCCCCGGGGCCTGTTGCCAGAAATAGAAGACTGCATGGCCGTTGTAGCGCGCGCCGGAAACCTTTTTTCGCTCTCCGATTTCGTTGACTAGCACTCCTGTGTCATCCATCATAATGACGATCTCTTCTGCCGGCGCATAGTCAACTTCTTCGAACGGGTGCTGAGGAGGATGCAATACAAGGAAATCTTCGGTGAACTCGGCTACTGGAGCATTTTTTCCGGCAACGGAAAAGAGCCTTCCTCTCGCGCCTAGAACCGGATTTGCCAGACCTATTATGCCGAGCTCTTCGGCCAGGGTCTGATCATCTGTTACGTCGGCATCGTCCACATCAGGCGAGAAGTCATCATCGTATTCACCCTCTTCATCAGCGTAATCTTCGCTGTCTTGCGATTCTTGAAATTCTTGCGAATCTTGCGGATATGATTGCTGCGTATATGGTGGCACCGAGCCACCAGTATATGAAGAATCGGATGTCCCAGCAGCGGGGTCCTGGTCTGGCTCTGTTTGCGGATAAGCAGCCGACGCACTCGGCAGCGCGCTCCAGGTCGGAGGCGGAGTTCTCCTTCTGCTCTCCTCGTCGGCAGACTGATTCTCCTCATTGGAAGGGTTGGCATTTGCGTTTTCGCTTGTCATGTCTCAACCTGATATCATCACGATAGCGTTAACCTGGGCCACCTTGTTGTCCGCCCTGACCGCCACCTTGCTGCTGTTCTTCCGCTTCTTTCTGGAAGTTCTCCAGGGCCGTACGCACCTTATGTAGTAGCACGAGCTGCGCGTCAGTCGATAGCTGTTGGTCTTTGATCAAGTGTGCTGCCAGACAGTAGGAAAGGTCGACGTCGCTTTGGCCAATCAGTCGTTCCGTAAGAAGTCTGCAGAACCACGCTGCCGAATCTGATGCAGGTGTATCTTTCCTATTGATAGAAGAGTTGAAGTCGAACTTGATCTTCGGATCGCGAACCACCTCAGCGACTTCGAATCTATACAGGCACTTGGAGGTGCATGGGCCGCAGGTCGGCAGCGGACCTTGATCGCGTTTATGCAGCTCGATAAAGTCGTCTCGCCATTGGCGCAGCACGTTGATATCCAGCTTGCGATTCACTTCGGTAGGTTGGAACGCTGGTCGCAATAGATTTAGCCATCTCAGATGCTGCTCTCTCACCTGGTCGTAAAACCAGTAATGCTCCTCGCCTTTTCTCTCGTAATAACGTTCTGTCGCCTGGGTCAAGGCACACCAGGTAATACCCGTGATGTTTCCGGAACGAGCCCTACCACCGATTACACGTTGTATCTCATGAATGATCTGGGCGCGGAAGTGCACCAACTGAGTCAGATCCTTCAAGGTCGAAAGTATATAACGGTTGTACACCTGACGGAAGAGCGGATCATCAGCTACGGGAACCGCAGTATCAAGAATTGCCGAATCGCACCTATGCAGGCAGAATTTGCATCCCAGGTGCCGATCGAACTTGCCGACGATATCCAGACTCTTCATCGCTTGACGGACGACCTCGTCCGATTCCTCTGGTGTTTTCGGCGGTGGCACCTCCTTGGTTTTATCGAACATGATCTGCAGGTGAAATGGTTGCTCCATTTTCTCCGCATAAACGAGCGCACCACCCTGTCCGAGCGCTGTAGCGTGCCGCTTCTGAATATCGTCAAGGTTCATGGCACCGCCCATGGAGTCGCGGTCATCGACAGCGACGATGCGGTGCATAACTTTCAAGTTAGTATTTTTTAGTGCTTCCGGAGCAAGTTTGTTGGGGATCTGGTCAGCGATGATGAACCCTTGCCCGTAGGAACGAATTTCAGCTAGCATGTTAGTGAAGAATTCAACGGCCTTACCTGCGGGGTTGGCGGTATCGCCGCTCTGACCGGTTGGTACGTTCTTCAGCAATCGGTGAGCCTCTTCAATGAGCATGATGTGCTGAAGGTTGTCGTGAGGTCCAAGTGCTTCTCTATATTCGTAGAGAAACACGAGAATCATACCCATGAGAAACGATTTTTCACTATCTTCAGAGACCATCTTGAGCTCGATGACGCTTGGACGATTAAAAAGTGCGTCCATAGGAATCGATCTTCTGGTGTTGAGCATGCTGCCCTTACCACCGATGAGTAGCGAACCTATACGGGCTTTCAGTGCGGCTTGTACGTCAGGCCCGATTCTCTCCGAATAACCGAAACCTTCTACGACAGGATCGATAATTTCATAGAGATCCTTCATGGTCGGGTAGATTTCATTAGGGCAATCAGGGTCACCTGGTAAGACGCCTGGTGGCAAGCGCCTGTTCGTATTTTGAACTAGATCCCATCCGCGTACGCCGTAGATCAAGTTCAATGCTTTTTCCAGAACCTGAGGCATAGGAGAATACATTTCGAAACTGGCGTTGAATACGGACTTCAGCGCGTCGAGGTGAGTCTGCACTTTCACACCCTTCATGATCTCGAAGGGATTGAGTCGGAAAGGTGAGACCGTTTCGTCACCAAGAGAGAAGGCTTGTCCAACACCTTTGAACTGCTCAGACTGAAGCATCATGTGCCTGTATTCTGATTTTGCAGGCTCGATGACCATGAATGGTATTTTGTAATTCCACAACTGTCCCAAAAGATAGAAACAGGTGTTTGTCTTACCACCGCCGGTAACACCACAAACGATGGTATGTTTCTGTAGCGCGTCGACGTCGATATGATAGAGGTTGCCTGTATCAACACCTCGATCGAGAATGTTTCCGACAGCGATTGTTCTATTTGGATCCTTGGGAGGTACTGGAGAAAGTGAGAAGTCAGCGGAACGGCGAATTCTGAAGCCAGGCATCTCCCTCTTCGGAATATGAATAAATGCCGATAGCATGCGGGAATTCAGCGGCGTCAGGAACTTATATTCAAGCAGCTCTTGAAAGAACTCGCCGGTTCGTTTATTTCTCACCAGTCCAAACTGTTTTACATGAGGAGAAAGCCCTTTGATCTCATGCGTGCGGAGCGGGGTGGGACGGCTCGTTTCATCTACATATGTAGCGCGAATTAGAGACTGCAGTCTGACAAATACGGAACGATCAGGTGCAAAGTAGTAAGTGCCAACCATCCAATGTCCGATTGCTGTCCCCAACTGAATGTGTTTCAGGTAGGAGTCCTGCAACTCGAGATAGTACTTGATTCGTCGTTTCTTCTCCGGATCCTCGTTTTCTTGAGCCCGTTGAATTTGATCGACGACAAGAAACTCCTCCCCGCTCACCTTCGAGTTAGGAATCGGCACCGCGAGAACCAGGAATCCAAAGTCCTGACCGGCGAGTCCATTGGCCAGACGCTCAATCTGCTCTGACTCCATGGTGTCACCGGCAGTGGATTTCAATGCAGGAATTCCCGTCACCAGGCCGGCATACTGCGCCAACGGACTGATCTTTGCCTTCATCTGATCCGAGGAGAATGGCTCCGGATGAATGGAGACGCCGTTGTACACGCTGTGTAAAATAGAGCGGACGCTGGTGAAAGAGACCACATTCGGATCATATTCACCATTATTTTCCGGGTCTGCAGGCAGCGAGACACCCATGTAGTAATTGACGCCGACGCGGCTGCCGAGCACTATGAATGATACGTTGGCGCGCTGGCTGTGAAGACCGGTTAGCGCATCCTCCATCAAGTACATCCGCTTGGGCGGCTTGGTCGGGTCCTGATCCTGCTGCGGCGATTGTTGTGATTGTTGCTTCTCCCGCTCTATATCCCAGGAGCGAAGAACGCCATCAATTCTGGCAAAGGTGAGGTTTGGCAATGGCCAGCTTTCCAACAAAGAAGAATCGAACGGAGCGGCATCAAGCTCGTCCAAATCGTACCGGCGCAAGTCGGCAATTTTTTCTTCCCAAATGTTTCGATTACTGGGGGTGGTTACCATTTAAATGAGATCCCAATTTCTGAACTATATATCTCTATCTACACAGTGGGCTTCCGCTCTCGCTATGAGCCCTTCTCAACTATAACTAAAAACCGACGAAACTGCCTTCCTGTCCGTATTATGCCCTAATCTCATCTTCCTTACTAGAAAAAACTTTCTGGCAGAATGCAGGTTTACGTTGATGTGTATTATCAGTCCGACAGCTTGTTCCCTGCAGCTTCGACACCTCGACAATTGATCGTCAGTTGTCGTCGTCAGATGGAATTTTTGCACGTTCAGTCCGCTGGGGACGGTTCTTCATCATGAACGCCATAACCACCATTCCGACGACGAGAGCAAGAATTATGATGAACGGATTGATGTTACTCTGGGCGCTCGAAGACTTGTTCGACATTATCTGCTCAAAGAAATTTGGAGCCGAGGTAGGTTCTGCAGCCCACGTACCCCTCACGGCACCAAGCCGGGAGAGTGCTGAAGTGCGAGTTTTATGCATGTAATACACGCCCGATGCAATTGAAGCGGATTCGCCGTTTTGTATCGCTCCCTCATAGTTGATAGGAGGCTGGTCCTCTCCTGATTTCGATGGATCGTACGTCTTGGTGAACAAAAGGGCATTCTTCTGCCCCAACTCAATTTTTCCCTCGATAGTGAATGTTCCTTTTTCGTCCTTGCCACCACCGGATAAATTAGTATGGTTCTGATCAATTTTGGTGGTAAAACGAGATGCTTCTACATCCCCCTTCCCTTCATTGACCCACATCGTGATTTTCCACCAGCCTTGAATCTCGGGCGCGGCCAGATGCCGCACCGACGGATGCAGTTGCTGCGAGTTTAAACCAGAATTTTGTCTCGACCCTGACAATCCGCCAGACATCGTCGTCACGGCAAAACCGAGGACCAGGACTACAACCACAGAAGCGATCGCCATGGGAATAAATTTCCCCTTCTTCGCTGGCTCAACTGGAGCATCGCTTGATTCATCAGCGGACTCGCCGCCTGTTTGTAAGCTAGTAAACCGGCGTCGGGGCTTCGTTCCCACAACGTCTTCTCGAGCTTGCGCTGCAGGTTTCGACTCCCTTTCCTTGCTCTGGCGATTGAGAGAGAGAGGACCACTAACTTTCTGCTTGCCGCTGTTTCGGGCTTCTCCATCGGGATTCGGCTCGATTCCGTCATGGTCGTCGAGCTTCTGCGATAAAGGACCGCGGACAAGCGGGCGGCTCAGCTTTATTGGCAAGTCGTCGGCGGCCTGGAACTCGGAAACTCGCAGTGAAGGCGAGAGATCGAACGAAGTGGCGGAGAGTGGCGTATCCAGTGCGCCATGAATGGGAAAAATCAGAGACTGAGTTACTTCAGGCGAAAATGCACTCAGTTCATCTGCAGCACTACCGATGATACCAGAAATCAGTTCGTAGGGCGGAAATGCCATTGAGGATTCAGGCTCGTCTGAGTCGAATCTGGGTACCTGGAAGTTAGAGCTTCCCTGGCTAAAGGTTAGATTGAACAGCTTTGAGGGAGCCGATTCAGATGATGATTGGGAAAAGTTGCCTGCACTCGAATCGAGTGACTGAATAACTTTCTTCTTTTTCTTCTGACGTTCGGAAACCACACGTTCATCAAAAGACGGTCCAACAACAATCGAGACAACGGATAATTGGGGGCGAACAAGGAAACTGCTGTCCTGCGAACTTGATGCCGGTGGTGGCTCACTCGCATCGGCAACTGCCCCAACAAGACTCGAAACGGTGACGGGCAAACTACGCTCAGCAACTGCATTTTGCATGACCGCGGACGGAGACGGTGCTGTGGGTTGAGGATGTGCTGAAGTTTGCTCAGCAACTTGAATTGGAGCTTCTACAGTCGCTTGACCTGAAAGCTGTGCAACTTGCGCTGGGGCTTGAGGAGGGTGAGACGGAGTTTGATCTACAGCTTTTTCCGGAACCGGACCCACGATCTGCGGACCGGGTTGGCCTGGCGCCGGTTGAGGTGGTACCTGTTCGGCAGCAGGAGATGCCTCTTGAGCATGATTGAGCGTTTGTACCGGCGCTTGACTCTGCGGAAGGGACTTCAATAGAGCTTGAGCGGAACTTTGAACTATCGCTTGCACCAAATTTTGAACTTCCGGCTGAACTAAACCATCGTTCGGCGGTTCATCTTTGTTTTCGCGCTCTTTCTTCTTTTCCTTCGCATCCCCACCCGCATCTTTTTCTACCTCATGAATACACTTCCCTTTCCGACAGGGTGACATTGATACCAACCTGTCAGTTTGGCTCCTGGTGAGCACTCGTTCAAGCAACATTTGATCCGCCATATGCGGATTGATGGACGTAGCAACCAAATTGCTGCCTTCCAAGGACGGAAAAGTTGTTGGCGGATTGTAGGAGATCAGACAGCCACATTGTGCGCACTGCGAACGCGGATTACGCACCGCCCTTATTACGGCACCGCAGCTCTGGCAGATTTGGAGAAGGAATTTGACTTGCACTATTTGGTGAGTTGATTTGCTTACTGATTGTATTATGCCGTGTTGATGGTTCCTATCAAACAACGGACTCTTTTGCGGCCAGGGAACGGTCACACGTTGTTCTCCCGAGCGGTGCTCCGACGTCCTGTACGATTCGGACTGGTTCACGATTCCAGTGACGATACACAGTTAGCTATTGTCTCCAAAGCGGCTTGGCAATCTGCCACCGTTCAATATGGCCGCCTGCTCATCCAATCTGCGGGTTCGGTTGCACGAGTTGTGTGCCTGACTCCTATCACTTTGCTTTGTGGTAGATCAATTGAATCGGAGCCTAGAAAACTGACTTTGGTTGGCTTGGAGCGAGTTGGGCTTGCCATTGTCCGGTTACCCTGGTTCGCCCGTTCTGATCATCAATGTGTGCATAGAAATGACCGCCACCAATGGTTGGTGCGCCTTCTGACACTTCTCCGGTCATGAAGATTGGGAGGTGGAATCTTGACTGTCCCTCGTACAGTTTCTTCACCGTGATCCGCTTGCCGTCGTCTGGTATTTCGCCACTGATCGAGAAGCTTCCATCAGCATCGCGCCCGGAACCGGATAGAGTCAGCACGTTCTGCTCGACATCGGTCTCGAATGTTTGAAATGCGT
>CAYTDR010000389.1:0-7304 GCA_964436185.1 uncultured Candidatus Obscuribacterales bacterium
TCAGGCAGCTATCGGAGATATACAGCAAAGCTGGATCGAGACGCACTGTCGCTCAAGACGGCGCAATGCCTGATGAGCCTGCCAAAGCCATGCTTGGCTTTTTCGGAGCCGATTTAGGATCCAGTTCCGGCAAGCCTGTAATTGAGATTGGCACCATTTGCTACATGATCTTCTCAACCGACGTGAGAGGCGACAACGCGCTACAGAACCTTCTCCAGGCGTGCTTTGCGCCGATCGGTTCGGGTCGCCTGGACGCCGCTGCCGAAGAGTTTGAAGGTGATGTCTACATGGAGCCGGATTCCGGTGAAATGGAGATTGAACCTGAGTATTCTGAGCAGCAAGATTACGCGACCGAACCGCCAGAGTTCGAAAATTCCTGGCAGCCCAGATCAACTGCACTCGACGTTTTGCAACCACAGGATGCACCATCACTCGAGGCCGCTCACGATCTCGGCAGCATCATAGACGGAGCCATGGACGGCTCAATTCAACCTCACATGGATATGCAGCTGGATATGCCAGCCATCTTGACTGGGGACCATCCGGTAATCAATTTGGAGGATCAGCTTGGCCGTATGCCTGAAGATGATGTAGCTGTTGCCGACGTGACTCTGCCTGCCTGGTATTTAACCAGTCATGATATCGATGAGATGAATAAGGCTGCTCTCGGAGAGGACAGCAGAAGTGAGCTGCCTGATGGATTGGACAGTCTGGAAGACGATCTCGAGCATATGCTGGAAGCCGCGGCTGCCGATACTGATACCTCTCCTGGTGCCCTGGATGGAGTCGCATTTCCTGGCGACTATTCAGAGTCTGCTCCACCACCCATGTTCGACTCACCCGATTTCATGAGTCCTTCCTTTGACGCACCAACTCATGACTTTGGCTACGAGGCACCACCGGCGGAGGACCCGCCTCTAATTTCCGACTGGGCAGCCGAGGAGCCGTCGGCGCTCGAGGCGCCGCCTGACTTCTCCTTGGCGGGAGGACAGACCAGCAAATTGGCACCGCTGCCGGAGCCGGTCGAGACCACCGCACCGAGCGCAGCGGGCGGGCCACAATTTTCTGATGACGCAAACTTCCAAGAGCTGCAAGACGCACTCAACGGTTTGATCGGCTTTTCTTTCATGGGCGATGACGATGATGATGAGCCGGCTACGAAATCCACACCAACTCCTGTTACTGGTCCGGCGCCGGAAATCCCCGGTTTCGATATGGATGCTGAGTTCGAGGTTGAGCCCGTCTTCGAGCCCGTCGACGAGCAACCGGAGCAAGAAGATTCCGGTCTCGAGTTTCAGGGTGATGAGCTAGAAGCAAGTGAGCCTGTAGGAACCGACTTCGAAGAACCCCAGTTCGAAAGCGATCCGGAATCAGAGTTCGACGCCTTGCCCGAGCCGGAGTATGAGGCACCAGAGGCAGAACCGGAACCACAGCAAGAAGAACCGGATTTCTTGGATGAGCCGGATCTGCAAATAGAAGCAGAGCCCAATCTAGAGAGTGATGAACCCGGCTACTCGTTCAGTGATGAGCCGAGCGTGGACTTCGACCAAATCGAAGAAGCTCCGGAAGCAGACTCGCATGTCAGTCGCCTTGGCTCAGCTTTGAAGAAGTTGAATGACGAGCCGCAGACGGAATTGCCGGCCGCGCCTGAGTCCGACACTGGTATGAAGTCATTGTTCAATATCGGTGATGAAGAGGTGGATGCCCTGTTCTCAGTGCTGACCGATAAGGAGCAGCCGGAGGTGAACAGTGATACCCTGTCACGAAGAATGTCTCCAGCAGCTCCGGCCGCACCCGCGGATGTGGAGGCGGAAGTAGCGGCAGAGGTGGAAGCTGAGCTGGCGCAGAGCGATTTCGAGTCAGAGATAGAGATAGAGATCGAGATAGAGCCAGAGCCAGTCTTCGAACAGGAACTGGAGCCGGACGTATCGCTTGAGCCGGAATCGACAATCGAGCCTGCTCAGTCAGCGCGAGAAGAGGTGGTACAGGATCTCGATGATGTGTTTGCTCCTGATGACTTCGAACTCGAGCCGGAACTCGAGACCGAGCCCACGTTGGGCTCCGAGGATCTGGAGCCGGTCGATGAATTATCCGATGAATTTGCTGCCGAGAGTGTTGCCCCTGAGGAACCGGCCGCGCCGGAACCACCGGCTGCTGTTGTAGCGGCTGATCCGGACGATGCTCCGGCGCCCTGGATGTCCATGGCCAGACCGACTGCCGATGAGCCCGCTAAGCCGCCAAGCGCACGCAGAGACAGAATCAGTCGTTCGTCCCCGTCCAACAGTTTGCAGGTGCCGTTCTCGCGCACGACAATTGACGGTACTAAGCCGAAATCTGAGCCACCCGGCAAAGAACCTCCTAGACCATCGAAACCGCCTGCCATTAGCCGAGAGAAGCTCGTGGAGCCTTTGATGGCAGATGAACCGCAGGTAGTGCCACAATCGGCACCGCCCGTGCCATCAATCATTACGCCACCAGCAGCAGTAGCACCCGAGCCAGAGTTAGAGCAAGAGCCGGTTGAGGACGACGAGTTCTCCAAACCGATTGAGTCAAGGTTCGAGGAGCCGGAGAAGGAGGAGCCTCTCAAGCGGGAACCTGAATTCACGGAAGAGCCGAAGCCGGAAGTGGCGAAGCCCGAAAAGAGCTATTTCTCTCCGCCCACAATCGAAGTGGAGTCTCCTGAAGAGGAACAAGTCGAGACAATTATCGAGGCGCCTCAAGCTACTGAAGAGACTGCCGATATCGCTGAGTCTCAGGGTCCGGAACCCGCACTGGCGGTCCTTCCACCTGTCACACCTGTACCGGAGCCAGAGCCGGAAAGAGTTCGTCCAACACGAGAGTTGGCCGCACCATCGAGACAGCCCGGTGTCGAGCCCAAGCTGGTTATTTCTGAATCAACCAGATTCATGGCTCGCCTCAATCAGCGTTTGTCCGAGGCCGACAGGAAACTCTCCAGTGTTAGCGATCAAATCAGAGACAGGCTGCACAGCGAGTACAGCCGCATAGTCGACGAAGCCAACCACATCGAGGAGCAGAACGAGCTTGCCACAACTCGGCTCACCGAGCGCCAGTCGAAGCATCTGGACGAAGTGTCCAAGGATGTGAACAACAGCATCACGGCTCTGGCAAACGAAAGCCGTCGTTTCATTCAAGATATGATTGAGAGCGCCAAGAAAGAAATCCTGAAGATGGGCGCTGAGCTGACCGAGGGCGTCTCCGCCCAGTGTGATCAATTCAACGCTACCGTCGACTCTGAAGTCTCATCAGCCAAGAGCGGCTTGAATAGTCACAATCAGCGTCGTCTGACCCAGTACAATGAAGAGGTAAACAACATCTGCACCGGTCTGGATAACACCTTGCAGACGTTCTTGACCAAGTTCACCAGCCGCTTTGAGCATTTCCGCACTCGTCTCACCACCGATATCGACTCCCTTGTCGCAGCGTTGGATGCCGATGTGTTGTCAATCTCCGAAGAGATCGAGGGATCCTGGAGTCGCGCTTCCGAGAAGCTTGCCACCGACAGCCAGAGCTTCGAGCTTTGGATAACATACATTGTCAACCGTTGCGAGATGGAGCTGAAGCAGTCGGCTAAGTCTGCGTACCTGGATAGAGTGCTGCCAAGACTGACCGAGAACAAGGATATCTTCCGATCGATGCTTCTCGACATGCGATCCAATTTCGCTGAACAGTCCGAACAGACTGTGAAGAATCATACAGCCCAACTGGACGTAAATATCGAAAGTTCCAGGCAGTCGCTCGTGACGCTTATCCAGCTTTGTGTGGAGCAGATCGATTCGATCGGCAAGGGACAACAAGACGGTCTTGATGAGCTGTTCTTGAGCACCCGCGGCCACCTGGAAGAGATTACCGTCCAGGTGGAAGAGAAGCTCGAGGCGGCGAGAAGAGAAATCTTAAAGAACGAAGAAGAAGCCAACCGGCTTTCCGAGTCAACTCGAATCGAAGACGAGCCCCAGTTCCGCGATCAGAAGAACGCTGCTGTCTCTACACTGCATGATGCTAGGGCGCGCGCCGACAAGGAGCTTGAATCGGCGATAACGGCTAGCTGCCGGCATTTAGAGGAGATTAGCGAAGAGTTGCAGGACGATTTGGTCTCCCAGCGAACTAAACTAATCTCACAGGCCAAGACCATGGCTGATGGCGGTATTGCACAGATTAAGCAGGCGATTCAAGACGCCTATCATTCTATCGAGTCGGCCAAAGAGAAATATATGGAATAGGTCTCAACGACCCGCTGCTGACGATAACCTTGGGGAATTTCTCTGTCTGGGGGAGACTCTGGATTTTAATCTTTGCCTTCGTTTAGTGACCTGATGGATAGGGGCATAGGGATTATGGAGATCGAATACTTACGCCACGATGATGGAGTGCAATTGCAGTGTAAGTAAGGAAGTTGAGGTAATTCCCCTGAAACACGTTCCAGATCACCAGGTTCCTCCCCCTCTGTCGCAGTTTGCGGCTGAGTGCAGTGGGCTGGAATATGATCAGGAAACCGACGAGGTTTTCCTCTATCACGGCACTAATTGCTACAGGCGTTGGGAGATAACCCGCACCGGCTATTTCGAGCCAGGACGCACCGAATACAGCTTCTTCTGCACTAATGCCGCCGATGCCTATACGTACGCTAGAGCGGCTTGTATGCGAGATCTGGGCCCGGATTCGTTCAACTCGCTTATTTGTGAGCCTGTGGTGCTAAAAGTGAAATTTACTTCTCGCACCTGGCTGCAAGTGGATTTCATACAAGTTTTGAGTGTTTCGGCGGAGCACGACAGTCCTACTTACTCTGTCGCAGTGCTTGGCCCCGTTCCGTCCTCATTTATCTGGGACATCTTTCACTGCACTCATGGGAGACGGCTTAGAGACGGCAATTATTCCACCAAAACCTTTGAAGATGGGACCTTTGCTGACAATATCAGGCATCTGAAAGAGACGCTGGCGAAGAATAGACCTGACGCCTGGCTTTTGAAAAAACTGGGCTTGATGCGGCAGAAGATGGAAGTTAAGCTATCTGGTGGAGAAGTTCCAGAGGTTACCTTCGACGATCAGCTGAAAAAGCTGAAAAAGTCTCAAGCCCGTGCCTAATGTTAGACGATAAAATCTGTTGTTATTCCAGAAAACTTACATCGGCAGTGGTTTCCATGCTTCTCTTGTCGGTGCTCTTTTCTCCAGTCGGTCAATGTGAAGAACAGTTGAGTGTCGGACAAATGGAGCAGATGCTCGATTCGTTCAGCCCGCCGATGAACGGTCAGACGGCCCCGCAGAGTAACTTTGGCGGAACGCCATCGAACGCGCAGGGACCGGCTTACGGACAGCAGTGGCATCCTGGGCAATCAGGTCCTGGTATGCCGTTTGCCAGTGGTGGGGGCTTGCCTCCTGGTGGCCAGCCATTTTCCCAGCCTCAATACGGTGCGCCTTCACAGTATGGGGCACCGCCTCAGTACGGTGTTCCACCTCAGTACGGCGCGCCGCCAGGTCAACCGTATGTTCAGTATGCGACGCCACCGGCACAGTACGGCGCACCACAATATGTAGCTCCCAACCAATATGGCGCACCACAATACGGGGCGCCGCCAAATCAATTTGCAGCGCCACCGAATCAATTCGGTGCACCACAATATGGTGCTCCAGCTCAGTTCCAGCCACCGCAAGCAGGTGCTGTTGGTGGGATGCCCGTGTCGGCAGCGCAGAGACCCGGCGGAATGTTGAGACAACTGTTTCAGGAGTATCGGCGCGAAAACAACGTTGCCGCCAATCAGGGCGGCTCACAGGAGCAGTCCGACCGACGTCAGAGTGCCCTTGATGGCGCCCAGTACGAAATGGGCGTTGCCAGATCTCAGGCTTCACAGGCCGCATCTTACAGAGATCAGGCCCGTTCTACCCGCGATAAGAGCGAGAAGCAGCGAGCCGCATCCGAGGCCCGGTACTACGCCTCCGAGGCGCGTGCGGCTGCCAGTCGAGCGGCTTCGAAGGCTTACGGCGTTCCTGACGCGCAATGGTGTGTGAGCGAGGCCCGATCTGCGGCCGATCGAGCTCAATCAGCAGCAGATTCAGCTAGTTCTGCTGCTTCCGGCTGGTAGGCGAGCGCCGGTAAGTATTAAACTGCCACCGAATGTGGTGTAACGCAAATCGACATTGAATGTTCTTGTCGGTCCGTGCGACAATCACTCTTTTGCAGTTGGCAGGAGAAACTCTAATGACAACCGACCTGGAGAAAGCGCCTTGCATAGAGGCTTTTCGTAAGCTTCACGAATCTGGTTGTTTCGTCCTTCCCAATCCCTGGGATAAGGGATCCGCAAAATTTTTGCAGCACCTGGGTTACAAGGCTTGTGCCACCACGTCTGCCGGATTTGCTTTCTCCCAGGGATTCCCCGATGCTGTGGATGTGTTGTCCATGGATGAAGTTCTGTCGCATATCGCAGATATCGTCAGCGCTACCAGCTTGCCTGTCAACGCGGATTTTCAGAATGGCTATGCCGGCTCATCAGAAGGCGTAGCGCGAAATGTTGAACGTTGCATCGCTACCGGAGTAGCAGGACTCTCAATCGAAGATGCCACTGGGGATAGTGCCAGTCCATTGTACGAGCACACGCTCTCCGTCGAGCGCATAATAGCGGCACGCGAAGCAATCGACGCCACCAAATCCGGTGTGATGCTGACAGCTCGTTGTGAAGCGTGGCTGGTGGGAGTGCCTCAACCATTTCAGACCGCTCTGGATCGTCTCACAGCCTTCGCCGAAGCTGGAGCCGATTGCCTCTTTGCGCCGGGCGTCCGCGATCCGAAAGAGATTGCCCTGATCGTGGAAGCTGTGGCGCCAAAGCCTGTTAACGTGATTATCGCTTCCGCTGACACGAACTTGTCGGTCGCGAAACTGGCGGCGCTGGGCGTGAGAAGAATATCCGTAGGCTCCGCGTTGGCAAGGGTGGCCTGGAAAGCGTTCATGAATGCTGCAAGAAGCATTCATGAGACTGGAGCATTCGACTCGCTGCAAGATGCTGCACCGTTTTCAGAAATGAATGAGGTTTTCTGCTCGGGCAGCTGAGATCTTCAATATCACGCGAAAGTTGATAGCGCGCCATTCTAACCTCCACTGTCGGAGTTTGTTCGCACGACTGAGAGAATCGCGAATGATTCTCGGTCTGCGTAACAGCAACGAGCTATTAATGATATCGAGCGAAACTAAAGCGGGTGGCGGGAATCGAACCCGCGTGTGCAGCTTGGAAGGCTGCCGTTCTACCATTGAACTACACCCGCGTAATATGCGAGATCTTATCACAAAGCTATCTGTA
>CAYTDR010000390.1:0-7301 GCA_964436185.1 uncultured Candidatus Obscuribacterales bacterium
GTCCGGACTAGATTCCAGCTCTCTCCTCATCCCTGCGCTCTTCGCAGGTGAAATTGTGCAGAGCCTTTTTGCTCTCTGTTTGATACCAGCCCTGGTATTCCGTCCTCATCCGTTCCTTGCCACTCTTATTGGTTACTCAGTTGTCTTTATATTCGGCGTAAATCTAATTGTAGAGCCGATTCTCTCCTTCACAGGACTGGCTGGCGACAAGTGGCGAGTTGCCTTTACGCAAGGAACTCCGGAACAACGGATGCCATTATTGGTGGTGCATTTGGCGTTGGCGGCACTGCTCATTCTGGTGGTTAAGAGCAATCGAGTGAGAATGTGGTTCTCTGATCTAACGAGACCAGAAGCAAGTAACAAGCTGAAAAGAGCGATCACGGACTTCTCAATCAATCCCGAAAGTGCTCGAACCAGCTGCCGCCTCGGCTTGATGTACGACAAGGCAGGTTTGAGGAATCAGGCCAAACGCCAGTTGAACAGACTGAAGAAAGAGTTTGCATATTCCGTCTACACAGCGTTTCTGGAAGGCGTGGTCTGTTACAACCGCCGCGACTACAAGCACGCAAAGGAACGATTCCTCACCATCGCCAACTTCCCGTTCATCGACGGTGAGCTGAAAGCGACTTTCTTCGCATCATCTGCTTGTGCCGCGTTCGCCATTGGAGATACTCATGGAGCGCTCAATCTCTGTGAACAAGCTCTAGAGTTCGACCATCAGTGCCTGGTGGCGCGTATGGTGAAGGTCGATGCATATCTGCGGCAAGGGAAGAAGGAACAAGCAGCAGAAGAGATACTTTTGGCCATGCAAACCGGCTTATCTCTTGATTTGGAAAACAAAATTCCACTTGATGTGGACAAGACTTTCGAAGCTCTGGGTACTACGGATCGAGCACTAGCAGAACTTGCGCTTACCCAGGCAATGAGAAAAAACTAAACACCTTCCTGTAGGTCTAAACTGCTATAGGCGAATAGTTATTCAATGGTCAATTGTTAACAACAAATAGGGAGGAAACGGGAGTCAATACGTAGAATCCCCATTTGGAGCAGAAAAAAGTGGTAATTTAGCGGAATTTGCCCATTTTGTATGTGTTCCGTATGCCACTATAATTCTTCCAGTTTGAGATCCAGCAGCCACTCCGGTCCGCCGATGGTAAAGAGAATTACATCGAAACTGAATATTAGGGCACGGCTGTTGCTGCTGTGTCTTGGTGTGGCCTTACCGCTGTTGACCATCGGAAGCTTCTCGATCTGCAACCAGTACCACACTCTGCAAGAAGAAGCCGAAAGAGCTACAACATTCCAGGTCGCCATAGCAGCCAGGGCTCTTGGTCAATGGACGGGATCTCAATTAAGCTCAGCACGGGCACTGGCTCAGCTTGCCCAGATCAAAACTTTTGATTTCGTGTCGATGAAGCGGATTTTTGAAACCGCTCTCGAGGCGCGTCCCGACTGGCAAGAGATAGTGATCATCTCTCCGGACGGCAAACCACTTCAAGTCATAACTGCCAAAGGAGTAGCGGTTCCGTCTCCCACGGCACGCTTCAATTACCGAGAGCTGAGAGAAGGCGTTAAAGGGAAGCGTCTGCCAATGATCTCAGACTTCATGCTTTCTCCCTGGACCGGTAGACCGTCCATATTGGCGTTAGCCCCTGTCTGTGTTAATAACAAGGTGGAGGCGATCCTTGTCGCTTCGATCAACCCCAGCGCTGTCTGGCGGGTGTTCGAAGGTCTTTCCCGGCACAACGGAACAGTAATTACGGTTGTCGACAAACACAAGCGTGTGGTCGCTCGCAGCCTCGAAAATCAGTTTTGGCAAGGTAAAGACTTCTCCCAGGCTCGTTGTGTCATTGCCGCTACGCAAAAGACATCGGGATCCCTGGAGGCAGTCGGCATATGCGATCCGACTCCGAGAGCGTACTCGTTTGACCACGCTCCGGGCAGCAACTGGATCCTGATTGTAGGTGTTCCTACCAGTGCCATATATGGTGCGGCATATGATTGGCTGGTGACCATGGTCGCATTGACCGTGGTGGCTATTGGCATTTCCGTTATGCTTGCCTGTGCTGTGACCTCGCATTTCACAAGGGCGATTCACTGTCTTGTAAGAGAGTCTCTAGCCGTTGGTAAGGGCGATTTCAACAAGAGAGTGCACTTCGATACCAAGGATGAGTTGGGCTTGCTGGCTCGAGCATTCAATGAGATGGCTCAGATGCTTATGAATGACAAAGAGCATAAAGCCATGGTTCAGTCCATTTCAGACCAGATCAGGCAGTCACTTAATCTCAATGAGATTCTCAATACGACTGTTAGAGAACTGGGACAACACCTCCATGCAAGCAGATGCTGTTTGGCATTGCTCGATACCAGAGGCACACCTGGTTTTCTCGACGACGAGCTGGTATTCAACTATGTCTGGTGGGATCATCAGTATCGTGGTGAGCCTCTTCAAAATAGATCTATTCGAATCACTGAAAACAGCGTGTTGTCTAACATCCTGGAACAAGGAACGATACTCTCTCTTGATGTTCTCGACGATAATTACCAAACACCATTGTTCGAGAACACAGGCGATTCTCCTGATGATTGGAAATCGATTCGCTCTCTAATAGCTTGTCCGATAAGCACCAGCAATGGTCCTCTGGGCATGATACTCGTGCATCAATGCGATCGACTGCGGGTGTGGACCAACTCTGAATTGGAACTTGTAGAGGCGGTCGCCAGCCAGGTCACCGTTGCCCTGGAACATGCGCGCTTGTTCGACCGAACAAAACACATGGCAGAACAGGAAATTCTGATCAATCACATCGTACGGTCTGTGAGAAGCTCTCTGGATCTCGACACCATTCTCAATACCGTGACTCGTGAACTTCTGCATGCATTGAAAGTCGACCGAGTTCAGATCGCTCAGCCGAAGTCGGAACATCCGCTGCTCATCACTCATGAGTTCACCGTCGCTGGTTATGCGTCCGGTGTCGGAGTGAACATGTATGCGGAGAGCAACAATCTCGACTTCAGGCCAAAGTCTACTATGGACGGGCAGCCGACTATAAGGAATACGGTACTGGGAATCAATCTAGATGGATTGATCAATGTATCCGACGATGGAGAAGAAGAAGCCCCTGTCCGCGAATCTGAATCAGTGGATCAGTTCACAACAGTTACCGATGCACCGATAGCGATAGTGCATAACACAAACCGCGACAGCCGGTGTATGCCGTTCAACGGATTTCTGGAAGGAGTGCAGTCGAAGTCGCTGATTGCCGCGCCATTGTTGCACGAGCACAGGCTGGTAGGTCTTTTGATCGTTCATCAGTGCGGTAAGACTCGTGAATGGAAGCCGGAAGATGTGCAGTTGGTGACAGCCATAGCCGACCAACTGGCCATCGCCATCACTCATGCCCACTTGTTTGCGCAAGTTAGACAACAAGCGATCACGGATGGACTCACCGGTCTCTTCAACCACGTCTACTTCAAGAACAGACTGAAGGAAGAGCTGAAGCTTGCAGACCGTAAAGGAACCGCTTGCTCGCTAATCATGATCGACCTCGACAAACTCAAAGAGATCAATGACAACTACGGGCATCCGGTTGGCGACGCAGCCATTCGAATGGTCGCTTCGATTCTGAAGACCATTCTGCGAAGCGGCGACACTGCCGCCAGATATGGTGGCGAAGAGTTTGCCGTCATTCTGCCGGAAACGTCCCTGCTGGAAGCAGCTTTAATTGCTAATCGACTGTGCACGCAGGTCGCCAGTAGCAACGTTCCTGGACTGGGTAGAATTACAGCCTCTCTGGGCGCTGCTTCTTATCCGAAACAGGCGAATAGTTGGGAAGAACTGGTGGAAAATGCCGACAAGGCTCTGTACAAAGCGAAGCATAGCGGCAGGAACCAGGCACAGGTGTTCGAGCCCGATCCATTGCCGCTCGAGATAGCTGAATTTCCTAGCGAAGTGCTTTTACAGGGTGGTGGAGATGATGTAGGGAGTTCACTCGACTCGAGAGCTTAGTCTTCTCTTGCACTTTCCTGAATAATGGACGCGAAGTAGTTTCGATTGGTATCTTGCCTGCAGGCAGGATGTGCTTTCTGTAGTTAAACATACTAAAGAATAAGCAGCCCCCTATGCATATGCGATGCATATCTTTTGAGTGTAGTGGCATTTTTTCGTGCTGTGTTTTGGGCCCAACGAGACAGCCGTTTCGGTTCTGCCGACGTTATTTCGAGTATTTCAAACCACGTCACATCGGACCGCGAATCCTGCAAAACCAAGTCCCATTGCGATATTTCGCCGGCTACGAAAAATCTTCGTAGTACTGATAAGTTGACAAGAATGACAGCCTGTATGGCATCCAATTCTCAGGGGCAGATGAGCAAATGTTTAGAACTTGCTGGCAACCGCGCTGCGGCTGAAACCCAGGCCCTTGCTATTTTACGGAAATGTTTAAATAATTGTGATATTGCTAGAATAAGTGTCATGCGAAGTTGGTACATAGCAATTAGTGGGAAGTCTGGTTGCGGGGAGGCAGTGCTTTTATGTTTCATCTGTCCTGGAAGAAAGTGCTCTTGGTTTCATTACTACTCGCAGCTACTCAAACTCCTTTGCAAGTAGAAGCAAGAGGATCTGCCGGGCTATCCGCCGGACGAGCAGTCTCGCGTGCGCATCATTCCTTGCGCCGTAAGAGCGGGTCACACAAGCACTCACGTGCCTCCCGGAAACACCGTGGCAAGAAAGCGCACCACGTTAAAGCACCTCGCAGGGTGATGAGCCAGACAGGAATTCTCGTGATGTCGAAGGGTGGCACTGTTATTCTTGACGAGCACTCGGATGTTGCATTCAATCCTGCCTCGGCAATCAAGCTACTCACCGCCTATAGTGCCTTAAAAGAGCTAGGACCAGACTATCGATTCCCCACCACTGTTCTGCTCGATGGGGAACTGGACGAGGAATCCGGTTTGTTTACCGGCGACGTGTATGTACAGGGCAAGGACCCGGATTTCAAAAGCTCAGATGGGCGAGAGCTCGTTCAAGCCTTGAGCGACGCCGGTGTAAAACGAATAGACGGCAAACTGATCGTCTCGAAGACATTCTCACTTAATTGCGCCAAGGATGCCCTGGGTTCCGGACGAGGCCTTGCGAAGATACTTCGTAGTGGCGTAGCTGGTACCAAGGTGGTTCTCGACGGTCCAGTGGCGCTGGGTGATGCTCCTTCGAATGCACAAGTCGTTACCGAGCACCGCTCCGAGGAGTTACGCGAGACGCTCAAAGTAATGTTGAGCCGTTCGCTCAATAATGCGGCTGAACGTATTGGCGATTCGGTTGGTGGCATCGAGCAGCTTAAACAGACTGCCAGCGAAATTGGCATCTCGTCTGCCAGCATTCATTTGGAAAGTGCAAGCGGATTGGGACAAAATCGCATATCGCCCAAACAGATGATGCTTGTGTTCACCTCATTAGGAGAGGAATTGCGCCGATCCGGGCTGGACTATCAAGCAATTCTTCCGGTGGCTGGAATCGATCGAGGCACACTGGAAAGACGCTTCACCGGACTTTCCGAGCGCGGAAGCGTGGTGGGGAAAACAGGCACGTTACCTGGTACCGATGGTGGAGTCAGTGCCCTTGTTGGCATTCTTCGCTCCAAAGAAGAAGATCTCTATTTCGTGCATTTTGGTTGGAAAGGCGGAGTCTGCGGATTTCGCAGCGCACAGGACAGCCTGGTTCGTCGCTTGCAGAATGAAAGAGGCGGTCCTGAGCCGTTCAACTACGATCTGCAATCGAGATCGGACAGACAAAATCGCGCACAAGATGTAAATGTCACGGGAAGAAACGGCAACGAGGATTCCTGAGCATCGTACAATGTTCCAACTATGGAACGTTTAGTACTTTTTGACATAGATGAGACCATGATTTCCTCTGATGGCGTCGGCAGGCGAGCCATCGGACGGATGCTGCTCGATATGTTCAAGATTCCGCCGGAAAAAATAACGGTCTCGATGTCAGGTAAGACAGACCCGCAAATCTTGCGTGAGATTCTTATTGCTGCTGAATTGAACGAGGAAGAAATCGATCAGCGGCTCGACCAGATGTACAAAATCTATATCTCCCTTTTGAAAGAAGAGATCAAGAAGGAAGGGCGATACATAGTCCACTCCGGAGTGGTCGAGATTCTCGATCGCTTGAAAGACCATCCGAAAACTTATCTTGCCTTGCTTACAGGAAACATTGAAGAAGGTGCCAGAATCAAGCTGGACAAGTTCGGACTCAACCACTACTTTCCTTTCGGTGCCTATGGCTCAGATTCAGCCGACCGGATGAAACTTCCCGAGATCGCCAAGCGAAGAGCCCTGGAGCACTACCGAATCGACTTTCGCCCGGATCAGGTGGTGATCGTCGGTGATAGCATATATGATGTCATGTGCGCAAAGGGCTACGGTGCCAAGTGTATCGCCGTCAACACGGGAGTCACTCCGCGAGCGGATCTGGAGAAGTACGATCCCGAGCATCTCTTTGTCACTCTTGAAGATACTGAGCAAGTTCTTGCCGCCATTCTTTCGTGAATCAACGGTTTTTTGAGCAGGTCTGCACTTAACCCGATGGTGGCGTCCAGTCGTTGGTGGCAAAATTGAATCCTGTGGCACTATCTATCCAAACCCTGCACACCGACCTTTGCTCATATCTGGTGCCAGGACTTCCTTGTACGACTCCATCCCACCAAGAGCTATTCAAAAGAGCAAGAATCCAGATATTTGGCGTTCTTCAGGGACGAGACAGAAAAAGTCTTGTACGTGGAAACAAATTAAAAGGACGACCGTCGTTAGGGCATGTTAGTGATACACAAGTGAACTGGCAGAATATCTCGAGTGTACTATTAGCAATTCCGAACATCAGAACATCCGACCTTTGGTCCTTTGGTTGAATAACTGTTGGAAGTTCGGCTCGCGCAGGAGTCAGAACTTTGAGTTAGTAGCCTTTATCCCGCGTCCGATACGCGAACGTGCCACCTAGCGCAAGTTTCTTTGAAGCTTGCGCTAGATTGTTGGAGATTTTTTCTCGAAGATCAAACTAGGCATGCTAGTGCCGACGTGAGCAGAAAAAACGTAGGAACCTCGGCGTTTCTCTATCGACGTGCGCAATTAGATCAATAGAAACGCGCTTCCTATGTGGATGCTGTGCAGTCGAGTCAGGAGATAAATTCGTAATCGAAAATCTAGAAAAACTCGATCGTGAAATTGCGTTTGTGTGGGGTTAAATTGAAAAGCTCTGGCGGAATATTATCCGGTTTGCGAGTCCAGAAACCGGTGGT
>CAYTDR010000391.1:0-7292 GCA_964436185.1 uncultured Candidatus Obscuribacterales bacterium
TCCACGCCTTGCGGGACCGCGATCACGGTCAGCGCGCTGTTGGGGCGCTCCGCGAACACCGTCAGGCCCATCGCTTCGACCCCGGCGCGGCAGGCGGCGGCAATGCGCTCGTGCCGCGCCCACAGGTTCTCGATTCCTTCGGCGCGAATGCGCTTCAGGCTGAGGCGCTGTGCTTTGATGAGTGTGTGGCCGGGTGTGAACGGTGTGTCGCTTTCCGCGAGAGTGCACCGGGTGGGTTGACTAAGCGCCGGCGCCACCATTTCTGCGTGTATCGATATTTGTGATGGCATGGAACACGCGCACAATCAGGGAATCGTGCATCGTGATCTGAAGCCCAGCAATATCATGTTCACATCCAATGAGACTCTAAAGATTCTCGACTTCGGAATTGCGAAAGTGGAGAATCAGTTGCTCACAGCTCAGGGAATGGCGATGGGGACTCCCGACTACATGTCACCTGAGCAAGCAAGGGGTGGTGCGGATGTGGATCTCCGAACCGACATTTATGCAGTCGGCTGTATCATGTATAGAATGCTGTCCGGTCGGCTTCCGTTTAGCGGTGAAACTGCTTTTGATACCATGTCACAGCATCAGACAGAACCTGTTCCGGAATTGAGGTTTGATAGCGATCCCGACATTGTGCGAACTTTTAATGAGATTATCCAACGCTCTCTAGCTAAGGATAAAAACGAACGATACGCTTCCATGAGCGCACTGAAAGCTGATCTTGCAGCTATTGATCTGAGAGAAGAAGCACCATCACCGGTGACTGTTTCGCAGCCTGCTCTGCCAACGGAAACAAAATTTCCACGATGGATCTTGCCGACGGTAATCCTTTTATTCATCGTATTGACAGCAGCCGTCATGAGCCACAAGCCCGAGAAAACGGATGCTACCCCGAAAGGCTTTCTAAAAGCAGAATACCAACCCAGAGACTCCGGATACTTTCCCTTTCATGTCATAACCAGATATGGAAGTAGCTGGTGGGAGCCGGTTTATCAGTTCGGAGTAACCGATGAGGACCTGAAAAAACTGAGCGACCGCACGCGTCATCCAATTTACTTTTCCTACTGTCCTAAGGTTACTGGAGCTGGTCTTCGTTACCTATCGCATTGGACCGACCTGCGCGGCATCGACATGACGGACTGTCCTGTAACTGACAAAAATCTCGAATTACTAGAGAACTTCAAGAACCTCACTATGCTAGATCTAAATTCCTGCAGATTTATTACAGGCGCATCGCTGCCCCATCTACCGAAGCTAGAGCGAGCAAATTTCAACAGCTGCAAAGGGCTCACCGATGCTGGTGTCAAAAACATCTCCCGAAGTAAGAATCTTTTGTCCCTTCGACTATCATTCAGCGGCGTTTCCCACAAGTGCCTGGACGATGTGACTCAACTGGTTCGACTGACAGATCTCGAATTATCCGGACTCGGGATCACCGACAGAGATCTGCCCAAACTATTGAAACTCCGCGAGCTCAATTCGCTAGCTCTCAGCGAAAATCCGATCAGCGACAATGGTTTGAAGGTGCTCGCAGAACTTCCTTCATTGAAAACACTGACACTGGATAGCTGCAAGAACATAACTCAAAGCGGCATCGACAAGCTAACAAAATCGCGACTAGCAAAGTCCGCATCATTTACCGTTTCGCACGACAAAGATCTAAAACACGAAAAATTCGACCAGGTAAACGATGCGGAAATCTTACTGGGAGACCCGGTGGTCGACAAGCTATGAGTGTGCGCAAGTAAACTAAACGGGAAAGACGTTCTCGTCATTGAGCGAACCAAAAGCTTTAACAACAAAATTCGCTCTACGCATTACTCAATTTACTGTGGCTCTGATTTTCTCGGCTCTTTCTTTTCGAGCGCATTCGTAGCGACTCTCAGGTTCTCTTTGGCTAGCTCGTATGTTGGATCAATTTCCAGTGCCATGCGAAAGTCCCTGGTCGCTTCATCATACCGCTCCAGATCAAGCAACACAAAGCCGCGGTCATTGTAGAAGTTCTTGTTGCCTGGATTGAGCCTTATTGCTTCCTTATAGTCGGAAAGAGCATCCTCCTTCCTTCCGCATCTGTATTTCGCCAGACCACGCTCGAAGTAAAGCTCCGGACAATTTCCGTCATCTTCAATACCTTCGGACAGAATAGAAATAGCTTTCTCATGATCGCCTTGTTCGATATAAATCGCTGCCAGTTGCTGACACGCTTTCGCGTAAGATGGACGCAGCTCCAACGCTCTTTCGAGATCCTTTACTGCCAGCGGGCCTTTTCCTAACTTGAGCCGGCAAAGGGCTCGTCCATAGTGAGCATCAGCCACCGCTTTGTCTGCCACATCGGGCGCCTTTTCGATAATAACGCTGTAAACCTTGGCTGCTTCGTCAAAGTCTTCCTTATAATAATGAAGCGCCGCCAGATCGATCTGCACACCAAGATGATTCGGAGCCAGCTCCAGGGCCTTGTTCAAGTCACTTTCGGCACGCACAAACTGTTTCTGTTTCGTCAGAACCCGGCCACGACCGTGCCAGAGCTCAGCTTGTTTGTCCTCAATATTCAAACCCATGGAGAACATTCTAAGCGCATCATCGAACTCACCCTTGCGCTCGGATTCCATACCTTTGTTGAAGATCTGAAGCCACTTCGGAAGTTTCTCGACCGACTTCGCATCACTGTCATTAACCGGCTTAGTAGATTTTTCCTGTTTGGGTGCGCGGTTATCACCTAGCACCGAATGAATCACATTGCCCGTAGCCGCACCAACTGCAACACAACAGATAATGATAAAAGCGACGATGGTCATTTGATTGGAGGAGCCGGTTCCTTCGGTAGACTCAGGCAATTCCTCCCGGCCAAAGCGCGAGGATGCTTGATTCTTAGACTGTTCATGAGCGGGATGCGCGCCATCTTGCTTGTTTTGCGATTGCGAATCATTGCTCAAATTAGCCTGTTCTGCTCCACCTGTAATTGAACTTGGGTCAGACGGTCTAGCACCACTGGTAGTACCGCCTGGCGCTTCAAACTTGATAGCGGCGGGCTGCTCTTCCTGAACCGACTTCGGGGCCTGACCCATGTCGTACGCCAGAGCCATGGCGTATTCATCGACCGTCATCTGCTTCTCCTCTGTCTCATCCAGGAGCGATGCCCTGGTGATAGGCTGGCCAACAGGAGCTGACTGAGCATACGGCATATAAGCTCCATGCCGAATCACTTTCTGAGGGTTCGACTGCCAATACATTTCAGGATCGATGAAAATCAACGGTCCGGTGTCTCTACCTTGCTCCACTGCTGGCGACGGCTTGTCGAGTGGCGGTAGAGGTAGAGGTGGCGCAGGAGGCGGCCCTAGATGAGCAGCGTTCGCTCCGGAAGAAACAAAAAGCTTCCGTGCACTGGCCTCTTCATCGGACCAGGTGCGCGCACCTTGTTGGCTATTTCCGGCAGCAGCAGCCGCTGCCTGACTGGCATCAGGCCGGGCACCGGTGGGAGAGCCTGGTGAGGTTCCTTGAGTACTAAGTTCCATTTGCGGGCGGGTTGGGTTGAATCGTGTTGAATTATCTGTCCCACAATAATAAGTTTCGCCGCTCTTCTTTGCAACCTCAATTTTCTTGCCTATGGTCTCCGCGGGAGAAACATCGAAAGACAAAGCTGCCATATCATCCTGAGTGGAGCGCGCCACTTTCGGCGCCTTGTTTTCTGATATGCCGCTCCCCGACTCGATTGCCGCCTTCAGCGAAACCGGTCCGGGCAAGGCATCAAGGTCGTCGAAAGTAATCGCTATGTCTCTGCGTCTCTTTCCATCGGTCAAGCCCGGATCCAGAAATGGATTTGCGGGGCTCTCAAACCTGATTCGATGTTCCAGCTCCATCGGAGGTCCGGGAAATTTGACATCTCGAGTCGGATCAGGAGGAACCGGCTTGGCTGTTCCAGGAGTTTGCTGTTGATGAGCTCCAGAAGCAGCCTGGAATGTCAACTCATGAATTTCGTCATCATCGTCATCCTCATCACTAGCATCCAACCACGTATCCTCCAGGGATGCTGGCACCTGGCTATCATTCGCATTACCGGATAGCGAATTGTTATTCTTTTGACTTTCGCTTTGCGATGGATCTGATCCGTTATCAGGAGTGTTGGTCATGGGGCATCAGCTCCCATTTTTAATAACTGAATAGAACCAGCATAAGTGGCTGCGATTTCATTCATCGCCCTGCAAGCTGATAAACCTTTCCGACAGTCCAGGCTCAATACACCATCGTTACTGGCATGAATGGCTAATATCGACACAAGCCTATGATTTTCGAAGTGACTTGATTTGATACAGACCGGTTTGATTTCGTATAACATGATCAAGGGTTCTGAAGTTATGACTACTATAAGCTATTCACTCAGGCTTAATCAATCGACCAGTCACAGGAGAGCATGAACAACGCGTCGAGCGAAGTCCACGAAAGCGAATGGAATGCGTTTCCAGCAGTGACAGCGGGAAATGTTTTGTTGAAAGTGACAATCTCTTCTACCCTCGGCGTTCAAGTTGTCAGCCTGAAGCAAACGACTAAGTGCGGGCGAAAGAGAGAGTGGTTTCAGGGTAATCCCGGGTCTAGAGCAAGAGCTGCCGTCGCTTCCGCCTGCCGATTCGAATTCGGGCTCGATGATTGTTCTCCATCTCGACCGTCTACCCGTCTCTGGGGTCGTATGCGCATCAATTTCAATCAGCACCTACAGGTCGAATAAAAGGGTGTGCGCTTGGTGGCATTTAGAAGAGTTCCTGGTTTACAGTTGAAGGATAAAAATGGCGGTTAGTGAGGGTAAGGAGAGAATGAGAAAAAGAATACGACCGATCAGAAAAGACGCAGGAGAGATTCACACACCATCCCTGGTGCTAGGCGTTGCGGCAGCGGTTCTCATCATCGGTCTCTCTTTCTGGTGCGGAACATTGATGAACGGAAAGTCTAAGTCTGCTTCCTCAGCCAATCTTCCAGCTATTTCGAACACGGCAGGTGGAGTCGAGAAAGGAAAACAACTGCTTACTCTGGCTGAGAATACGATATCCGACATAGCGAGTGATGCCAGCAAGAGCATAGTCAACATCGATATAAGAAAAACAGTGACAGTGCCATCCTTCGAACAAGTCATGCCTGGTTTCGGACTCGGCGAGCGCGGCTTAGGTCAAAAGTTTCAACAACAAGGCTCCGGTTCCGGAGTGGTCTTTCGCAAAGATGGCTACATTCTTACTAACAACCACGTAGTTGGCGCTGCCGACGAAATCAAAGTGACTCTCGATGACGGACGAAAATTTTCAGGCAAGGTAGTCGGGCGGGATCGATTTACAGACCTGGCACTGGTGAAGATTGATGCCACCAATCTTTCGGTCGCCAAGTTAGGGACCAGCAAATCACTCCGCCCTGGAGACTGGGCAATCGCCATCGGCAGCCCAATGGGGCTGGATCACACAGTGACACTCGGAATCATTAGCGCCATGGGTCGCTCGCTGACTGATCTGCACGATGTGGATCTGATTCAAACCGACGCAGCAATTAATCCAGGCAACTCAGGCGGACCGCTGCTCAACATACATGGAGAAGTCATCGGACTAAACACCGCGATCCGAGGTGATGCGCAGAATATCGGCTTCGCGATCCCGGTCGACATCTGCCAATCGGTAGCCGAGCAGTTGCTGGAGAGCGGAAGAATTGCCCGCGCATACGTTGGAATCTACATGCAAGAACTAGACCCTCAGCTATCTCGCTCTCTCGGATTGCCGGAAGAAACAAAAGGCGTAGCAGTTGCGGGAATCGCACCGGATGGACCAGCCGACCAATCAGATCTAAAGCCTGGCGATGTCATCCAGAGAGTCGATGGAAAGCCAGTCGAAGACGGTAAACAGGTGCAGTCACTGGTAGCGAAACACAAACCGGGCGAGATACTCAATTTTCTTGTTTTGAGAGAAGGAAACATCAAGCCCGTCGACTTGAAAGTCGGTGATTATCCGGACAACACCCGCAAGCGAGCCGAGCCAGAGTCCGAGTAAAAGTGGTTTCCTCGGTGGTGGTGGCGCTCCAGCATTGCGAAGAATGAATTGCAAATGGCTCCTTGGTGACGCAAACAGGACACTCGTTCGCCAAGGATGGGCATTGAGAGTGACTTCTCAGGTAGCGCCGGACTCCAACTATGCGAAGAGGATTACTGCCAGTGGCTTCGCTGCTGATATGGTCAAGATGCCCTCGCCGGATTCGCACAGCGTGGCACCACATATGCCACCACGGGAGATACACTCCTCTCGGACCGGACGATCAGTCTAGTTGTTTTCTACGTCTGAGTCTATCTTTTTGCGACTCTTGGGTTGTTCCATTGTCGATACACGCAGGCGGAAAAGGAAGCGTGCCACATCACGTCTGCGTTCGATCTCTGGGTCGATTATAGGGGGATCCGTCTTGTCCTCGGTCGATGCAGATGCAGCACGCGAGTTCTTCATCGCCAGCCAGAAAACTACGCTAGCAGCTGCCAAAAGACAGATTGAGAGGAGCATTAAGATGGATGCAGTAGCCTGAGGCATTCTTACTCCGCAAATGTATCCAGTGTTTCCAATCGAGTCATACTCGAGCTCTTATTACAAGCATACATGTTCACATGATTTGTAGGGGACAATGAGTGTAAGTCCTCCTTCTTTTGTTCTACCCTGGATCAGCGTTTCTTCTTCATCAAGCTTGTAAACATCAGCCTGGTCCGAACAATCGAGACTATCTGCTCGCTATTATTGATTGATGACTGGCGCAACTGGAGCTGCCCGGAGGCGATGTTGGTGCCCGTAGCAATTGTCTTGCAGGTTTGGGCGGGTTATTATCTTAATGACGGAGTGCTTTGCTGCCCTCAGCTTGCTGGCAGCCTCCTGGTGTTCGGTAAGGGGTTAGATGTCCAACGAAGAACAAGTCGCTGAGTCCGGATCCAAACAATTGGTCTGGTTGGTTGCCATGATCGCTGTTTTCCTCGCTGTCATCGTCGGCATGGAGATGTTAGCTGGTCACAGAGAAGAGCGAGAGACCAGCCTGAAAGGGAAACAGCAGTCAACTCAGTTGCCGAAAACTGACAATGAATGGAAAAAACTGCTTTCTCGCGAGCAATTTTACGTGACCAGGCAAAAAGGCACGGAGATGGCCTTCACTGGAAAGTACTGGGGAAGCAAAGAGAAGGGTATCTATAAATGCATCTGCTGTGGCAACGAGCTGTTCGACTCTAACAGCAAGTTTGACTCCGGCACAGGTTGGCCAAGTTTCACTGCCCCAATCGATGAGAAGAATGT
>CAYTDR010000392.1:0-7285 GCA_964436185.1 uncultured Candidatus Obscuribacterales bacterium
CCTTTGATAACGCCGATCCATTGCGGGTCGAGCAATACAATGACCAACAATGGAGGCACCTGTTCTTCGTCGATGAGAGCACTAGAGCCGAAATAGAAAGAGCTGATGATCGTGGAAGGCTTCCTGGCTTGCAAGTGAACGCCTCCGATCGGCCGGCAGTAGGGTTGTATCCGCTCATGCTAAACACGATCGGACGATTCGAAGGTGGTGCCCTCACGTTTCCGACACCTGAATCTGGCAGGGGGGTGCCTCATGTGATGAGTGAGAGAAGCGTTGAACAAATTACTGCTGGCAATAGACAATCGAACACACCGCTTTCCGATGTTTGCCGTCGTCTCGCCCAGAATGCTCGCTCTAGCGCAGAGCAGTTTTTGGCTGAGCCTGCCGGAGCGGATGATTTTCACGGCAGAAGAAATACTTATCTCGGCGAAACCGCCAGGGTCGTCGAAGCCTGGTCTCAGCAGAATGGTACCAGCAACGATGGCAACCATATTCTCGGTCTGGCAAGAGAGATTGAGAATAATCCGGCTCTAACACCGATAGACTATCAATACCAGTTGCTCAGACTCCGGTGTATTGAGCTTGTGTACGATGTGGCGCCCACTACTTTTGAATTCACAACGGGACAAGGCAGCAGGTACAGAGGCTTCGCGGACGGTACCACGAGAAGAACCAAAGCAGACGGTCGCCAGGACCGTAGTACCATGCAGGTTTATCTTGACCCCGCCTCCGCTACGGCGTTGGGAGAGGCCGCCAACGGCAACCGTTTGGAAGGGTTCTCCGTTCCTGCTAGCAGGGTTCCGGCGGTCGGGCTGCAGCCACTAGACCTTCGACGAGTAGATAGACCCAGCGAAAACAGCGGAGTCTATGCAGACGGACGAGTGTCTTGGCCCTCTCGAAATTGGGTAGACCACGTCGGCAATCCAATTCAGAGCATCGAGAAGCCATTAGTCGTGCCACCAATAGCGACACCCGCGCCTACCACTGTCGAGTCTCCGACGTCGAGGTGACCTGGGTCCAAATTTAGCACGCGATAAGGATGCCCAGCCCAGCTCGTCGGTCCGGACGAGTCTTGCTAATCTAATCGAACATCTTCGCAACACTCCAACTTTGTCGAATATGCTCAACACAATTTCGAAAACAGCATATTATCCTCTGATTCCAAGTGGGAATTGAAAAAAGCAACTGCCCTCTACAACGAGGTCCTGTCGTAGGCATGCAAACGCTAAGCCCAGGCCCAAGCCCAAGCCCAAACCACGGGACTTAAGTAGATGCCAATAATATGGCGAGCTTGTCCCACCCAAGCGATTGTGCAAGCGCTTGTGGTGTCATGCCGTGATTCGTCCGCAGGTTGCGATCTGCTCCATGGGCGAGCAACACTTTTACGGTGGCGGTGTTTCCAGCTAGTGCTTCTTGATGGAGAATGGTCCAGCCCCTATCATCCTTTTCGTGCACGAGTGCTGGATTTTCCGACAGCGACTCCTTCAGCGATTCAGCCATAGATTCACTCATGGGATGCTCTGCCGACGGGTCACCAGGCGGGATCACCTCGCTCTTCTTCTTGCTGAAAAATCCACCGATTCCCTTCGGTTTCTCGGCAACAGGAGCACAGCAGATTTGAATATCGTTGGGGTCTCCGAAGTCCAAGCCCCAGGCCTCATCATGCTCATGTCGTTCGTCAGGTGACATTCGAGCACGCATCAAGTTGACTGTATATGCGCCGTACACTCTTCCTCGGATGGCGTACATCCAGTCACTGATTTCATCAACTTGAACATTTGCCTTGTCGCCCGCCTTCCATCCTAGAAGCCAGTTGGGAGAGTTGATGAGCGTGCCGCTGATGTACTTTCCGTCGAAATCGATCTCGTCCAGCCACATGTGCTCGACCTTGCTTTCTTTGCCTTCTTCGTCATCATCGACAAACGGAACCTTAACGCAGGCTAGATCGAGCGCTGGTATGATACGCCGTTTCTCCCATGAGATCTCACGAAAGAAAAACTTGAATGATTCTTGAGCTCGATCGAATGCGCGCAGCATCTCCGGATCTTCGGATTCAAATTGATAAACAGGAGAATTTGAATCATCAGGCATCAATATACCTCTTCCTTCTTTACGCCTTCAAGTTCATCCAATCCTTGCCCACACCAAAGTCAATTTTCAAAGGAACCTTCAACGGTTGTCCCTGCTCCATCGACTGCCCAATGATGCTCTGAATCATTTCGATTTCATCATCGGGAACCTCGAGCACGAGTTCGTCGTGGACCTGCAAAATCATTCTCGCGTTCGTTCCTGATTCTTCCAATTTCCTGTCCAAGTCGATCATCGCCAGTTTGATCAAATCGGCGGCGCTTCCTTGAAGTGGCGCATTACAGGCGGCTCGTTCGTCTGCTTTGCGGATGTTCGTGTTGCGATCGTGCAAGTTACGGAAATATCGACGCCTTCCCCAGAGAGTGGTGACGAATTCGTTCTCCTTAGCCTCTTCGATTATGCGTGCAAGTAGGTCCTTCACTTTCGGATAGCGGTTGAAGTATTTATCGATGAATGATTTTGCCTCTCGGGTAGAGATGCCCAGGTCCTGCGCGGTGGCATATGCTCCCTGCTGGTAGACGAGAGCAAAATTGATCGTCTTGCCTACGCGACGCATGTTCGAATCCACTTTTTCCATTGGCACATCGAAAATTTCCATGGCGGTTCTCGAGTGAATGTCTTGATTTTTTTCGAAGGCGTCGATAAGAGTTTCATCGCCGGACATGTGAGCGAGCATGCGCAACTCGATCTGCGAGTAGTCTGCGGAAACCAGACTGGAATTTGAGTCACCAGGGACGAAGGCACGTCGTATACGGCGGCCTAAATCAGTTCTGATCGGAATATTTTGCAAATTCGGATTGGAACTGGAAAGACGACCGGTGGCAGCGACGGTCTGATTGAACTCTCCATGCAGTCGATTGTCGAAGCTCGAAATCTGCTTCGGCAGCGAATCTACATAGGTCGAGCGCAGCTTGGACATATGTCGATGTTCGACAATCTTATCGACGATAGCATGCTCGCTTCGCAGTGATTCGAGCACTGCGGAGTCGGTAGAGAAGCCGGTCTTTGTTCTGACCTTGGCTGCCAATCCGAGGTCTTCGAAGAGAACCTTTTGCAACTGTTGGGTCGAATTGATGTTGAACGTGTATCCGGCAAGATCGAATATTTCCCTTTCCGAGCGCATCAACGTTTCGGAGAGTTCCTTGGAAAAGCCGTCGAGGAAGCTCTTGTCGACGGAAACCCCTCGCCGCTCCATTCTCGATAGCACTGTTGATAGTGGCAGCTCCATTGCGTAGAAAAGCTCATTATGAGCTTCGTCCATGAGCTTGACGTAGTATCGAGCCAACTCGAAAGTGACGCGCGCGCTGTCGGCTGCATAGGGCGCCGCCTTCACCACTGGTGCCTGCGAGAAGGTCGGAGTTTGTCTGTTTGTCGATGAGATCAACTCGTTGAGCTTCATCATCTGATAGCCGAGAATGCGCTCGGATTGCTCCTTCAGACCGTGTTTCTCATCGGCGTTTACGATGTAGCTTACCAGCATGGTATCGAAAACCACTGACTGCAAGTCTATGTCGAGACGAGAGAGAACGTTCATCTCGAACTTGGCGTTGTGAACAATTTTGCCAAGATCACGATCTTCGATCAGCGGCTTCAGACGCGCTTTCACGTAATCCGGATCCAATTGCGGCGAAGTCAGATCCTGGTGGCGGACAGGAATGTAAGCGGTTTTCAGCACTCTCGCCGAGTCATCGCTTTCCGTCGCCAGCAGCACGTCACCATCGCTTCGAGCTAGACCTTCTCCCCAGGCAAATGCCCAGCCGACAATATCCGTGTCTAGCGAATTGGTGCTGGATGTTTCCAGGTCGAGTACGAAGAGTTTCGCGTTTGCAAGTTCCCTCACGAGCTCGTCTAGCTGTTGCTCGTCAACGACAACCAGCGGCTCCGGCTGACCCGTCAGTTTTGGTATGGAGATAATCGGTGCGACAGGTCGCTCTCGCTCTTTGGCAGCCTGCTCCATGTCCTCAGGTTGCTCTATGCGCTCAGGAGGTGCTTTTCCGCCGAATCCGATATCTTCGAAAGTCACGGGTGGGGCGTTGATGCCTTTGAAGGTCTCCGTAATCTCTTTGATGAACTTTTCTTTCTCGCCATCATGTTGAAATGAGGAGAGGACCTTGGGAAGTCGATTTACGAGACCACGGAACTGCAAACTCTTAAAGTACTTTCCTACTTCTACCACATCCGGTATCGTCAACCGGCAATGATGAAAGTCGAAGTCTACCGGTACGTCCAACATGATCGTGGCTAGTTGCTGGCTGGCAAAGGCGCGATCGCGCTGCTCCACGAGCTTGCTTTTCGTCGATTTTGATTTGATCGAATCGACCTTTTCGTAAACTCCTTCGAGTGTTTTGTAGTCAGAGAGAAGTTGAACGGCAGTCTTGGGTCCGATCCCTTTGACACCGGGAATGTTGTCGGAAGCGTCACCGCACAGCGCTTTATAGTCGATGATTTGTTCCGGCCAGACACCCAGCTTGTCGAAGACTTCCTGTCTGCGAAAGGTCTTTAGCCCTTCGTTTTTGAAGGGCATGAGAACATCTATCAACTCTTCATGCAGGAGCTGGAAGATGTCCTGGTCTCCCGTGAGAACTGTGACCGACAGACCCTCAGAAACAGCCTTGACGGCTACTGTTCCGATGATGTCATCGGCCTCGAAGCCGGTGAGCTCGAGCACCGGAATGCCCAGGACGCGAACTCCCTGCTTGATCAAGGGCCACTGGCAAGCGAGGTCATCGGGCATCTCGGGGCGATGCGCCTTGTACTCTACAAACTGCTCATGGCGGAAAGTCGGGCCTGCAACATCGAAACAGACTGCCATGCATGTGGGCGTCTTCTTATCGATCATATCGAAGAGCGAGTTGAAGAAGCCTAGAACCGCCCAGGTCGGCACGTTTGTCTGAGTTCGCAAACCAGTAGTGAGAAGCGCATAGAACGAGCGAAAGGCAAGTGAGCTGCCATCTACTAGAATCAAGCTCTCCTTGTCGCTCATAGCGAGTCGCTACCTCGTTCGTTTGCCTGAATCACTTGCATAAACCGGAGATGATCAATCATCACGGGCGCCGTGCACCACTCGAAACGGCATCGGCAAGCGGCTTGCCTTCGCAGCATGAAGGATTCTCGATGCCGAGAATAGCGGCAATCGTCGGCGCGATATCGATCGGCGATACGGCTGTCGAGAAGCGACCCTGGCTGATTCCGACTCCGAACAGGAGCAAAGGCACCTGCGTATCGTAGTCGTATGGTGAACCATATCCGGTGCCTGTTTGCTCGCTGGAGAAGACATAACCCGGCTTCGGTGTGATGTAGAGCTCGCCACTGCGACCAAACACATAACTGCGGCGCACTTTTTCCATGAGCGGGCTGTTTGGTGGTTGGTTGGTGAAGAGTTGCCATGCCGTGAAGACATCGCCGATACCAGGCACTGAATGCGTGAAATTAGCGACCAGCGATTCGACATCAGGCTGTCTCAGCTTCTGTTTGTCGATCGCATCCAGGTTGAAGTAGAGGTTTGGCGGATGGAAAGCTTCGATCCAGTCTTCTGGCCCGACTCTTGTATCCAGCTTGGCATCAAGGAAATTAGCAAATACTTTGGGATCGACACGACCGGCATCGAGACCACGCTCCTGAAGAAACTCAGGAATTGCAGGCGAGCCGTGGCTTGCAGTAAAGACAACTAAGCACTTGGAGAGACCGACCTTCTGATCGACCGCCTGGAAAAGGCTAGCCAGGCTCTGATCCATGCGCAAGATAAGGTCTTCTGTTTCCTGGCTGTACGGTCCGAAATACTGATTCAGCTGTTCTCCCGCTGAAAGCGAGACGGCAAGCAAATCGGTGTCGGTGTGCTGACCGAGAAACTCTTTGTCTATTGCCTCTTTCGCCAGATCGAGAATCATCTGATTGGCAAACGGCGACATCGCAAAGGCGCCGTACAAGTCGCCTTCGTTGGCTGGTGCTGCGCTTATAGTGTGCGGGAATACTTTGCCATCGCGCGGGAAATCTTTTTCTCTGGGATAGTCATCGCGCGTCGATGCTGAGTACTCAGTAGCAGCCATCAACTGCTGCCATGGTTTGCCGACGTAGCGCATCGGATAATGCTGATTGTTGAACTCTGTGACCCACTCAGGAAGAGTGCGGCCGAACTTTGAAGATGAAACTATATTGCCGCTTTTGGCATCCAGCCAGAGAGCGTTGTTTGCCAGGCGACCGGCGAGAAGAAGTGACGAAGACTGGTCGACACCAAGGGCGAAAACCTTGCTGCGACCGTTAGTGGCGAGTTTCATCTCATCGCCGATTGTCGTACCTTTTACGAGGCGATTGCTCCCCGCTTTGCCCATGGCTCCGACAACCTCGGCTTGATCGTCGAGAACGGCGTTCGATATGGCTTTCTTGCCTCGGTTGTACCATTGATCGGCAACCACTCCGGTCGTCCACGGATAAGCGCCTGTGGCGATGGTCGAGTTGCCGCAATCTCGCTGGGTTGTAGCGCAGTTATATCTGCAGCTCGTGTAGCTGGCTCCCCGATCGGTCAGCATCCGCAGACCGCCAGTGGAGAACTTGTCTCTGTACCGGCTGAGGAAGTTGTAGGAAAACTGGTCGGCCACTACAAGAAGAACGAGTCTCGGTCTCGAATCGCTCTGTGCCCAGGCCGCTGTGGACAGCAGGCTGCTGGAGGCGATCGAGAGCACAAGAGAGATTGTAATGACAAACTTAACGTACGTTGCGATTTGACCAAAAATGTCTCGTCGAGCCGGTGCTTTCAAGGTGTTGCCTCCAGATCTTTGCAAAAAGAGCTAATCTCAGATACTAAGTAGCCAGCATTTTAACCGCCCGGCAACAAAGTTTCAGCGACTTGACAGGCATGTTTTCACTTCAAATTACTTTGTGAACGCCTAAATGTGCGCGAAGTCTTGATATCGTTGTGACATTCTGCGCGGGACGGCATGCTAGGTTTGTTAAGTTAATGCCGCGCTCAGACTACGCTAGTGGAGAGAATAAAATGAGTGAAAGAAAGACATTACTTAAAAAGGCTGTCCTGACGGGCGTAGGTGCGTCCACCAACTTCGATCGCATCAGAGATGCAATTGAAGATGCTATGCACGATCTGGTAAAGGTCGGTCAGGATCTCATCGATGACCTTGAAGAGCAAGGCAAAGAGAAGGCTGAAAATGCACAATCTTTCTTGCGAAATCTTCAAGAAGAAGCA
>CAYTDR010000393.1:0-7269 GCA_964436185.1 uncultured Candidatus Obscuribacterales bacterium
ACCAGCGCTTGCATAGGAATCTCAACAGCGCCGCTGTGGAACTGTTGAACCTCATCATTCAAATAAAAAATCTCGCCTTCAGGAAATATGACCAGAACATCCTGCGCTTGTTTTACTACGTTGATGGCGTACTCTTTCGCCTGCGTGTCATGCGAGCCGCGTTCCACAGAAAAATGCCCGAGACTCTGCAACGCCCAACCGGCCAATCCGGACAGCTCGTCAAAAGCTTCACGGTTGCACATTGAGATGAACCGCTTACCGCATTTCCGTGAAAGCTCGAGGCAGATTCGAGGATCGGTTTCGTCTGCGTGATTAGAGACAAGAACGACACCAGACCCGGCCGGCAAGCCTTTCAGATGATCGAGTTCGGATTCGAGCACATGCAATTTGTTGTTGACAGCGAGCTGCATCCTCACCAGTTCTTGCACTGCCTCGATAAACCATTTGTTGGGATTGGCTGTTTTGAACGCCCTTCCTTTACTCATGACGAACTAATCCTATAACGCCCTGACACCAGCCACTCATTGTACCGCAACGCACTCAGGACCGCATCGCAATCCCAAGATGCAACTTGTTATGGCACTTTGTTGGAAGGCACATCCTTTACCAGCGCCGCTCTCCGCTGCCAGACATCGGGGTCGAACGAACTTTCAGAGTCTGACGACGTATCGACCAGCAGCCGCAGAAAGTCTTGTTCATCGGTGGTGTGCGGCTTCAGCTTATCTGCCAGCATTTTGTAGTGGGATGCCTTTTCGCTCTGACCCGTCAATTCGAACAACTCAGCGCACTTGCTCAGCAGCTCTGGCTCGGTAACTGCACGATTAATCGGTCGTTCAAGAGACAGATAGGGGAAAAGAATATCCTCGGCTTCTTTCAGTTCTCCCTGTTTTTGGTAAAGGTCAGCTATTCTAATCGCCAACTTTGTCTCCTCAGTTCTGTCACTGAATACGGTATCCCCATCTTGTCCGGATTCAGCAAGAATTTCCTTCAAAGTTCTGATAGCACCAGCGAAATTCATTCTCGCCTCCTGGATATATCCTCGTATATTGAGCGCCACTCGACGAATCGCAGCCGAGTCTCGCGGGTTGCGTTTCGAATTCTTGATCTCCGTCAGAATTTGGTCGCATATCGTTGCTGCTTCGTCTGTCTGCCCCATATGAGCTAGAATTGCGGCTTCGCGGAGTTTGAGATCTGTCACAATGACATCGGTTGAAACCTGCAGGTTGCTATCCTGTTTGTCGTGAGCTGGCCTGTACATTTCTATCAGGTGCCGAATATCTGCAAGCACGTCCTTCATATTGCCGGCCAACCATTCCGCTTTGATAATGTCATACAACTGATCAGGAGAGTTGATATATATTCGCCTTTCATCAGCAATGATCTTTTCGGCTTTTCCACGATCGCTCATGAGCAGAAGTTTGGCATGGAGAAGCTTGAGGGGAAGCCGAATATTCCACCACGATATTTGAGCTCCTTCATCGTCATTCCGCGATAAATTAATGACTCTGTCGACATCCTCGCAGAGTAAGCTGACATAGTCATTCTGATGGCGAGCAAAGAGTTCCTTCGCCAGCCGTTCGATGTCGCTCATCGAATAGTAACTGTATTTGTGCTCCGGGAATATCACGCTTCGATATAAGTCGCCATCTGTCTTCTTACCCGCTGATCGAGCCAGCGCGGTGACCAACCGATTGGCGTTAGAATCATCGTGGAAGCGCGAGTTGACCAGGTCAATCATATTGAAATCGCCAGCAACCAGACACTCAAAGTTCAATTTATCGACAGAAGCCTGGGTCTTAACCGACTCAGGAGTTCCAATCCAACTCTTCAGCAGCGCGCGCGCCAACTGCGAATCTCCCGAGCGATAGAGATAGGTTGCATATAAAATCTCGAACTGACTCTTCTCATCGGGGCTTTTGAGACCCGAAATTCCGGCCACTCGACGATAAAAGTCGGCTGCCTTCTTCGTGCCCTCGTAACGTTCGATTAGCGGTCCGGCTTTCTCCATCACGTAGTCAGGTTCACCTTGAGGGAGGAACCACCAACCGATGACGCGAAACCCCTTTTGCTTCAAGTTTCCTCGTATCGCGGTAGAATACTGCGCGACCATTTTGTCGATCAGCCTGTCGGCACGTTCTATATTACCGCTTCGGTATTCCACCGACAGGAGAATTCCCGTCGCAAACAACGCGTCGCAATAATCCTTGCGTTCCTCGAACATTTTCATTGCTTGTTCGGCCTGCCTTCGCGCACTGTCGAACCGTCGTCGCTCTGCATTGTTATTGGCAGTGAGAGCAAGCACGAATGGCAGATTGTGGCTATCCGAACTCTTCATCAAGTCTTGAGGCACTTCACCAGGATTGAAGTACTCACTTCGACAGATCCACGCTGAGTCCTTCACACCAAGGAATATAACCAAAACAGCGACTACGATCTGTGACAATGGTGCGAATTTAGCAAGTGAAAACTTCAGCCGTCTTTTCCGTTCATTCCGTCGAATCTTTTTCGACAGAAGCGGCTCCTGACCCTGGCTCAACAACGCTAAATCCCGTTCCACCTCTTCAACGGTTTGATATCTAACGGACGGGTTCTTTTCCAAACACGCCATGACAATCGCTTCGAGCGACGCACTGATACCACGACCTGGTGCCACTGTTTGCAGTGTCACTGGCTTCTCATAGATATGAGCGAGAATGGTTTTAACCGGGTTGGAAGCATGGAACGGGGCTCGGCCGGCCAGGCACCGATAGAGCAAGCAGCCAAGTGAGTAAATATCGGAGCGTCCATCGAGACGATCCCCCTGACACTGTTCCGGAGACATGTACTCAGGACTGCCAAAGATCTCGCCGGTCTTGGTCAGACTGATAGTGTCTCGTCCTGGCGGCGGGACAATTTTGGCAATTCCGAAATCGACCAGTTTCACGACTGGCGCCTGCGAAATGTCGCCGGTCAAAATGATATTCGCAGGTTTCAGATCCCTGTGAACAACGCCGTTCTCATGAGCATATTTCAAGCCCTCGCAAATCTGTCTTGCCACATCCACCGTTTGCTCAATCGAAAGAGTTTCGCCGTCTTCGAGCAGTTGCTCTAGCGACTTTCCTTCCAGATAGTCCATTACATAGAACGGTCTGCCTTCCGCGTCCACACCGGAAGCATAAACTGGGACGAGAACCGGATGAGACAGGGTTTCAGCCGCCTTCATCTCCACACGGAAACGCTCAACAGAAACAGGATCGCGAGCGAGAACAGGGTTGAGTGCTTTCAACGCAAATATAGAATTCAGCTCCGTATCCCTGACCTTATATACGGTGCCCATTCCGCCTCGGCCTATCTCTTCAAGAACCTCGTATCTCTGACCAACATCAGGGGTTAGGACTGCGGCGTTCTCGAGCATCTCACTGGCTGCGCTGGCCTCAGCCGCCTCTTTCCGATCGCATTTACAGTTGCGGCTATGGAAGATCCACGCCGTGAGGGAGTTGAGAGTTCCCCTGTTGATTGGCATCTGACAAACATCGCAGATCTCCTGCAGCGTGGTCTTTTCTTTCTCCCTCAACGTCATATGTCACCTGGCCTGGTGCAGTAAGTCAGCTATCAGGCTTATCAACGAACGTTCGACCGCTCTTGTCAGAATCGGTCCGAATAAGTTCCCTTGCCTTGGTGGCAACGCGACTACTTCAAGAGATTTTGCGATTGTTCGCTCGTATTCAATCAACTGAGCTGACCTATCGCTGTAAATCCTCATTGCCCCTCGTTCTCCCTCAAGATGGACAAACGCAGGGCCCTGGACTTTTGAACAAAACCACCAAGACTGAGAAGAATGGAGAAACTTGTAACACCCAGCAAAATCCACATTGTGCTGTCGAGGAAGAATGGAAGGGAGAGTGGAAAAGTCAAGTTAACGATGATGGCTAACCCCAACCAATAAAAGCAAAGAAGCGACATCGCATTGGCAAAGATGAACCAACTGATTATAAAAGTGGTATCACCCGGAAGTCTGTTTTCGACCGATCGACTTTGAATTTCCTTGACGAAGGGATACACGTATATTAGCCCGCAGAATGCGCCGACTGCTCCCAGAACATACGCAGACGTCTTTGCGAAAAGCACAATCTGCACGCCGGTGTTAAATTGACCGAGGTACACCAAATATAGTATCAATCCGGACAAAAGAGCAAATACAATTGCACGCTTTTGTCTGGTTCGCCTCAGCGGCGATACAGCATCGCTTCGCTGCTTGTTTTGTTGAACGACGACGATCGGCTTGCGGCCGAGTCGCGCCTGCTCTAAATCGAGCATCAATTCTTCGATACATTGATAACGATTTTCAGGTCTGGTCTCGAGACAATGACGAATGATTTGCTCCAGCTCACGCGGTATTTCGAGCCGTTTAAATCGAGTGGTCAAACCACGGGGAGGACCGTCGAAATGATTCATAATTACCTTGACAGGATTATCCGCCTCGAACGGAGTCCGCCCGGTCAAAACCTCGTACATCAAGCAGCCCATTGAGTACACATCACTGCGAAAATCAATGGCGCTGCCCTGGAGCTGTTCCGGACTCATATACGGAAGGCTGCCAATCACTTCCTCGGATTCTGACAGCTGTTCTCGCTCGGCTGAAATAGCGCGAGCTATGCCGAAGTCGACCAGCTTCACCAGCTTGATGCCATCCTTCTGCGAGCACAAGACATTGTTCGGCTTGAGGTCAAGGTGGACGATTCCACGTGCATGGGCGTGTGCCAGCCCCTCGCAAATCTGAAGGAACACATCGACAGCTTCCCTCGCCTCGAGAAACGGCTTATGAGTGCCAGTGCCAGTCGATTCCGATAAGCTTAACCCGTCAACATACTCCATGACCGCAAAAGGACGACCATCGTCTGTAGTACCATGATCCAGCACCGCTACAATGTTGCCATGGTCGAGCGCCTGGCAGTTCCTGATCTCGTCTTCGAAGAGTTTGGAACGATGCTCGATACAAGCTACCGAACTTCGCAACACCTTCAATGCAACCACACCGTCGAGTTGAACGTCATGAGCCTTGTAGACCTCGGACATGCCGCCCTTGCCAATCAGCTTCTCAACGGAAAACCGATTTCCATGGATTGAAGGGAAGCTAGTATCATCTGCGGTTACAAGCGTCACGGAACTCTGCACCGCTTCTGGTTTCGGACCGCGAGCAGAAACAATCGTCTCACAAGCACAATGGTCCAGTTCGTCGGAAAATGTCTGAGACGAGCTTTCTCCAGTTGGGCGATCATCTAAAACCGAAATCGGCTTCCCACACTGAATACAGTCTCGTGGAGACTGCCCGTCGGTTTCTGACTTACTGACTCCCAATGACACTCTGCTTTATACAGCCTCTGGAGCAAGGGTTAAGAACTATCTTACCTCACCCCCGAAATTTGTCTCCATTTGTCCTATCAACAACACTAGGACTCTCGGATGATACATGACTGGGGACTTTCGGGAATCGCTCGCGCTTTGTCTGGGGTTTAACCTCACTTTTCGTTGCAGATCTTAAGCCTTAAGATCGCGCAGCAATTCGTATGATTGCCTGTGACGCGTGTTTCCAGTCTTTCGAGATGGCGAGGAACGAAGCAATCGATGCACCTATGATGTAAATTAGTCTAATCGTCTGCGAAACCGCGACACAATTCGATCGGTGAAAACTCATACTGCCATTGCTCTGTACACTCAAAAATGCCTGAGCTGAGGAACCCAAACCAGCGAATGAGAAAAACTGGAAGTGCAAAATTTGCCTTGTTGATGAGATTGGTCCTGGTCTTCGCCCTACTGTTCAACGCGCCTGACAGCTACGCCGAGCCCTCGTCAATCACTCCTGAATTGGTTGTCCAGTCTGGTGGCATGGTGTTTTCCCTTGCCCTGAGCCCGGACGGGCAAACCCTTGCTTCAGGTGGTTTTGGCAACATAGTTCTGTGGGATTTGGAATCGGGAAAGCAGTTTCGCACGATGTCGGGACATGCTAAAGAGGTTTTGAGTTTGAAGTTCAGCCCTCGCGGGGACGTGCTTTGCAGCGTCAGCCTGGATCACACAATCAAGCTATGGGACCCGCGTACTGGAAAAGTTCTGCAGACACTCAAGGGACACCAGGGTATTCCGGAGGCGATTTCGTTTACTCCCAGCGGCACAAGCGTCCTTAGCGTCTCCTTCGACAACGATGCAAAATGGAATATGTACAGGACGACCAAAGAGTGGGACGTTGCTTCAGGAAAGGAAATATCGACTGCCACCATCCCCGTGAAGAAGGTCGAACCTGTGGCGATCAGTCCTGACTGCCGAACGCTTGCCAGCGGAGCTGACGGAGCCATAGAGTTGGACGAGCCGGTGTCCGGACGTCTAACTAAAACACTCGGAAACGCCATTTCCAAAAGTGATCAGGCGAAGGACTCAGCAGGCACAAGTGGGAAAGTTAGTGGCATGAGTCCGAAAACGATCACAGCAATATCGTTTAGCCCCAGCGGACTCCTATTAGCTTCTGGCACTCTGGATGGTGGCATTCAGCTATGGAATGCAGCAACCGGAAAGCAAGTGCTAAACCTTCGCGGACACACGAAGGAAGTCAAATCGGTTGCGATCTGCGCCGATGATCGACGACTAGTCAGTTACGGCGACGATGGAACGGTAAGGTTATGGGATCTCCCCTCAGGAAAGTTGAGGAAGTCGGAAACTTCGCGGTGTGATACGGCGGTCGCCGTCGGAACCGATGGCAGCGAGTTTGCAATCAGCGGCAATGACAACATTCAGGTTTGCAAGTCAGACTCCGGGGTACGCGAACATCTCTTCAGCGGGCGCGGATATCGAAAAAACTTCACCTTTGTATCGTTCAGCCCGGGTGGACGATCGATTGTCAGCCGCAACGATGAGGGAACCGTCGAGCTCTGGGATCTGAGTGCGAATAGGGCACCACTAGTCCTGGCCAGGAATGTAAGAGGTGGACTGGCAGTCAATCATGATTGCACACAACTGGCAGTCACCATCAATAAGAAAGTAAATCTCATTGACTCCATGAGCAAGAATAGACAGATCGAACTCGTTGGAGGCTGGGGCGCCGACAGCGAACTCTCGCTCGCTTACAGTGGGGACAACAAAACTCTTGCCGTCAGCTTCGAGAAAAAAGTTGAATTGTTCGACGCTGCCACAGGAGCAAAGAAACTTACACTAAATCAGGACGCTGTGGCAACCACGGTTTCGTTTAGCAAGTTAGAAAACCTTATGGCTATAGGCCGTAGCGACTGGCGAACAACCCTG
>CAYTDR010000394.1:0-7269 GCA_964436185.1 uncultured Candidatus Obscuribacterales bacterium
GACATCGTTATCATGACTACCCACTTCGTAATGATCAAGTGATAGTCTCTAGTATTCGGCAGTTGCGCTTGAATTCCTTCTAACGTTTCTTCTTTACATCCGAAGCTCAGTCAATTCTCTTTGCAACTGCGGCAGCACTAATCTCTCTTGACTGGCGCCGACTGTTCGAAAAATGTCCAGATGGTCTCGGCAGTATCGAACCCTCTGGTTTTATCGTCCAGACCGAGATTCCAACCGTGTCGTCCGTTGCGTGTCACGAGCGAGCCGACAAGTGCTCCTGTGACTGTGTTCCATACTCTCAATTGGGATTGCGACCTGGAGCCCAAAATCTTTTCGGAATGAACCGTCGTCGCACCGCTGTTTAGTTTCTTCCATCGAGCTACTGATGCATCGTGAGAGAGTGTTTGCCCGGAAGCGCCTTCGTTGATGCCACCACCCGTGAATGGAACAATTGGGTCATCCGTTCCGGCGATCAAAAGAACAGATACCGGATGCGGTGGTACGAGTTGCTTATTGGGAAGGGCGATCGGACCGGAGATTCCCGCTATTCCAGCAAGTTTCCCCGACAACTTCAGACCCAGGTAGTTGGCGAAGAATCCTCCGTTCGATACCCCGGCGGCGTAAATGTGTTTCGAGTCTGCTTTCGTAGTTGCCACCAAATGCGAGATTAACTGGTCGATGAATTCAGCGTCGTTGTTCTTAGGAATGTCGGGACGTCCGTCGTACCAATGCCTGCCATTGGCCAACGGATAAACGACGATGAACTTCTCACGGTCGGCGATTTCATTGAAACCACTTATTCTCGCAAGTTTCTCGACTTTTTCGCTGGAACCCGCTCCGCCTCCCCCACCATGTAACAGAATGACTAACGGTAAACGTTGTTGTACTCCACTGGCAGGTACATGGAGTACATAGCTGCGCTCCGTCCCCTCTTTCGTTGTTAGAGTGCACTTAAGATCTTTGCTGCCGCTGGTTTCTGCGTTGCTGGCCAGGGGCAAGTGCAACAAAAGTAGTGACGCATATATCGTGGCAAACCTTGCGCGACGCTTCGACCGCTCGTATTTTCCGTGCGGGCGAATGTGATTATCGAACATTAAAGTGAGTCGCTGCTTAGAACTCAACTGAGTCGTGTCCTTGATTGGGCGTCTAGAAAGCAATGTGTTCTTTGGGAAATAAACTACCGCATAATACTATTGCAGTCAGTCACACGTTCCGGCTGCACGCTAGCGCTCGATCTCTTTGATCGCTTGGATAACCGCTGCAGCCAGCCGATCCGTGAAGAAGAAATCATGCGCGCCTATGAAGCGTGCCACGGTGCCACCGAAGCGTCGTTTGAATTGTGAGAACCGAGCATAGTTGTTTTGCGGTGAACCAAACTGATCGAAGCCATACATATCATAGGCGGTGCATCCCAGAGCTTTGGAAAGCCTGATTGCTTCCCATTGCAGAGCATAGCCAGCCATCAGGTTGCGTCGTCTGTTGCTGATGCCGCCATAAAGGTATGTGGCGCGAGCACCGTAAGTGGTGAGTAGTTCTGCCGCCAGAATATCGCCATCTTTCTCTGCCAGCAGGATTCGAGCATGTCCTGGAGCAACCAATGATTCGATCAGATCTTCGAAGAACTTTGGGGGTTCTAGAGCAAAGCCGTCTCGCCGGCTTGCCTCGCAGAGAAGTTGATACAGGTGCCTAACTGCTGCAGTTGAAGAATCCGCACGAACGTTGATGCCATGCCGCTGAGACAGCTTTATGTTATAGCGACCTTTGGGACTCATTGAGTTCAGAAGCGCCTCTTCGCTCAAGGTAAGGTCTATATAAAGAGTCTCTCTTGGAATAAGATTCACCGGCGCGCTGCCGAAGCCTCTTAAGGCCTGTTGAGCAGATTTGCAGATAGGTTCCTCAACTCTTGGTTCTATTCTGACTGAGATTATGTTGTCTGTTGCGGAATGCTCTCTGATTGCCTGCATGATGCGGCGCATGCCCTCTTCAGCTAGCACCGGGTCATCCCAAGGCAAGACAGGTCCTTCCGGTGCCACCAGAATAGTTGCCGGCCGATTGCTAGCGGCTCGGTAGAACAGACCGCCACCAATGAGAGTGTCATGTCGAAACAATCCCAGGTGGAGCGCCTTCAGCCCCATGCGAGTCTTGAAGCGCGCCCAATGTAGACTTTGCATCAGACCCGATGCTGGGGAGCCGGCAACGAGAGACTCCCAGTTACTTGCTTCACGTGAGTGCAGATCCAGGTCGGAAAGGTTCCTCACTGTTAGTATCGGCTCGCTGATCGGGGTGCAGCGGACGGAGCTGGAATCGTTCATGCAGCGAATTCGCTTCGCAAGTTCTATTGATGGATTTGTCTGGGAATGTCTTTGATGCATGTCGCCTATCCTCCGGACGAACCTAACTGAGTGAGCGTATTGGTGGCCGCTTTGGTTTCAGAGGGTATTTGATCGAGATGCGTCTGCACCCAATTCAACCTGTGTTGTGCTCGACCTATTGCCAGCTTCGTTCTGCGCACCGCTTCTGATACCGGAACTGAGTCGGGACCAAATTGAACCATTTGTTGAGGCGTGCCTGAGGCTGAGAACTGCTTCAGATCTTGATTCAGTTGTCCCAATCGAATTTGTACTTCTTGTTTCGCTTGCGACAGGCCTGCCTTGACTGAATTAGCCTGCTTGTTCAAATTGGAAAGATAAGTGACTAACATCGATTTGAACTCGGACGGATACGGATCGGAGAGTTTTGTCTTGCCTGCGTCGCTGTATAGTCCCTTGCCGTTTATGTACTGCAGAGAGCCATCAGGACGTTTCATCAGAATGAACGAACCATCAGGAAGAAGCCATGTAGAGACGAACAACTCAATTGCTCCCCCCACAGGCGGTGTACTTGGCTTTGGTGCGGCTTCCGGCAAAGCGCCAAAAACAGTCATGGCTTTTGTCAAAACTTCACAATGCTGCTTCATGCTTGCCACTTCTTGTTTGACTTGTGGCGCGGCATTTGTGTCGAGACCGGCTGCCTTCGCCAGGGCCGCTGCCTCTATACTATGCTGTTGCCTGAGAATCTCTCGATTGACATGGAAGAGTAGCGAAGGATCACTGTACAAGGACATGATTGGCTTCCCTGTCTTCTGGTCCATGACCAAAAATCGATCCGGATTAAGCACCAGATACGATGAGTCGGTAAGGTACATCACGACTTTGCCGTCTTCGAGTATGTCCGTATCCGGACCGAGTCTGTAGTGTGCACGGCGTTTTTGCGGTATGGGAGAGTCTGACCTCTGGTCCGACTCTCCGTGATAGTCGCTCATTGAGCCATCGTTCATATTGTATTGACGGGAAGGATAACGGTTGCCCTGCTCGTCAACTGACATTGGTGGACCGTTGGGCGGATATTGCCCTGGATTATTCGGATCCGGATAGTTCTGAACTGGATTGTTTTGGTACTGATTCGGAGGCGTATTCTGATTGGGATTGTTCGTCTCGTTTATGTTGATGTTGGGATTCCCTCCGTAGTAGCCAACACCCGGACCGTACCAACCACCGCCGCCGCCACCGTACCAACCGCCCCAACCGCCGCCGTTCCAGCGGTGCCATGGTCTAGCCCAACCTCCGCGCGCGCCCCAACCGCCACCCCAATTGCCCCAGTGACCCCAGTCGCCGTTGCCTCTTCCGCCCCAGCCTCCGCGTCCGCCCCAACCGCCATGATCACCCCAGCCTCCGCGTCCGGCACCATGATCGCCACCATCTCCGTGATCGCCTCCGCCTCCGTGGTTGCCGCCACCGCCGCTGTGACCTCCGCCACCACCACCGTGACCTCCGCCACCATCACCTTTTCCGTAAGCAGCATCGGGGTAAAGCAAGTTGGCAACAATAACGACGACAGTCACAATCGTCACCATTCTCGAGCCCACATTCAGAAGGGCTCGATGGTCGCCGGTCCACTCCACGAGCTGATCCTTGAGAAGAACAAGCTCGTCTACCAGCCGTTGAGGAAGTTCCGCAGCGCTCTTCAAAAGTTGTTCTACCAGTGCAACGAGATCTATGGCTTCCAGAAAAGCGGCTGGATTGGCTACGAAATCTGCCACCAGGTTTCTCGTATGAAGCGAGCCCAAGGCGGGCATTAACTCGAGGACGTGTTTGAATAGTGCTTCTTCAGAAACATCTGCTCTGGTTTGGGACAGTACCTCTCGAATCTCAGGCGAAAGAATTTTGCGTCCATCATCCGGCTTTGGAATTGAATCATCGATCGCCATGAAATTCTCGATGGAGTTCCAATAGTCACCGGATATGCTCTCAAGGCTTTCGTCATTGGAGAAGTAATAGAGTAAAATCTCGCTTCCGCTGAGAGCCGGAGCCGACGAGCCTCGCAAGGGAAGCATCTCTATAGGAAATTGAAACAAACCTCTCATCTGATCCAGGTCCGTTAGAGCCTGGCGTGGTTCCGCCAGGACCAGATGATCGAAGCCTGAATCCGGATCGGCGATGGGAGCTGGAGAAGCAAGATAGAACGCCCAGTCCGGTCCATATCCAAGATCGGCGAACGAGGGCACCATGATTTTATAGGGCGAGCAGTAGAGACCGGCCGAGAGAATGCTGTTGAATATGCACCAGAATGCGCGTGGTGTTGCCGACGGTGATACCCCGTTACTGGCAAGGATTCCCTTGTCCCCAAGCAGACGACAGATCATCAAATACCAATCGATTGAGTGGAAGCGAGCACCGGCTGCATCTTGAGCTACAGTAAGATCGCTCACAATCAGATCAAAAGTAATTCCTTGATCGATAGACCGCTCTACGAATAGCCAGGCATCTTCAATATGCGCAGTTAGCCTTGAGTCGGCCAGGCTGTTTTGGTTAAGGGAAGCGATCTCACCTTTGGCGAGGGCCAGAATTTCCGGATCGTAATCGATAAGGTCAATTGAATGGAGTTCGGTCGACTTCAAAAGCTCTCGAGCAACCAGTCCATCGCCACCGCCGATAATGAGCGCGCGCAATCCAGTGTTCTTCCGCTCCTGGGCTATCGCAAGCGCCGGCAGGGCCAGACACTCATGGTAGATCCGCTCGTCCCTACTGTCGAATTGCAGATCTCCGTTAATGAACAGTGCTGTACTTCCGTCGCCACGCTTCTCAAACAATGCAGCCATTGTCCCTGCCCCTCTAACACTAAATCTAACTCATATTGTAATTACTGTTCGTCCCCTCGCAAATCGTTTGACAACCGACAAAATCTTGAAGTAGTAAATCGTCTCGAAAATTGTCAGGACTTTGAGATGCCTTCTGAGCCTTCAGTGGATCTGTATGTATGTACGGTGAGCACGCATCCTCGCCGTTGGAGCTAACTAAATAACCAAGGATGGTGGCATCGATTCTCGCGCTGAGCCGCTAGCTGATGGGCGGCTTTTCGTTCAATGAATTTGATACATACGAGTACGTACCCTCGCCGTTGGACCGACATACTTTAACCAAGAATGGTGGCATCGATTACAGCGGTGAGTTGTTACTCTGCTGGCGGTTCGGGACGTGGTTTGATTCGCATCGCTTTTGTTGGGCGTGGCGGCTTTCGTATCGGCTCTTGATACTCGGCATTGCCCTCGGGACGTTCATCTTCCAGCGCCAGACGAACCACCCCAAAGTCTAGTGCTGCCTCAAACTCCTCGATCTTCCAAGTTTTTTTAACGGTAGGAGAGTTGTAGAGACTGGCTCTGATTAGCTTGTCCCCAGCGCTCGTCACTTCGTAGTAGTAGGCCTTGGTGAAGTAGGGAGGCGTTTTAACGATCAGCAGTTGCCCTTTAGCAATTTCCATTGTCGGATTCTCATCGTCGGACTGCCGAGTTTCCTTGCGCCGTGGTTAAAAGCAGATGGCGAGCCAGCGCGGCCTTGTCTTGAGCGGGACTGCCCTCGAAGAGTTGATACTGTTTCGCATCGCGCATCAACTTCTCAACCGGGTACTCCTTAGAATAACCGTATCCACCATATACTTGCACCGCATCAGTAGTCACTTTCATCACTACTTCCTGTGCTGAGATTTTTGCAGCGAGAGCTTTTTCGAAAGCGCGATTGCCGCTGTCGATGAGGAATGCAGCTTGCCAAACCAACAGTCGAGCGGCTTCGATCTCGCGTGCCATATCTGCAAGAATAAATGCAACTGCCTGGTGCTGACCTATCGCTTTGCCGAACGTTTGACGCTGTTTCGAATAATCGATTGCATGCATCATGGCGCTCTGAGCAACTCCTACTGCTCCAGCCGCCACCAACACGGCTATGGTCGGTTCCATCAATGCGGCCACATCAGTATCATCCGGCGACATCAATAGGTTCTTTTCAGTCAGTTTCACCCCTGCAAATCGCATTGAATATGAGGCGCTGGCCTTGCGCCCGATAGAATGATTCCGGCTCTCGAGTATTAGTCCGTTTGCGTCACCTGGCACCACAAACGTGAGATACTTTCCACCCACGTTTGCATTCACCAGATACCACTCAGCCGTGCCACCATTAGAGACACTTGCATGTGTTCCATCCAAAACGTAGTCAGAACCTGCCTTGGTGACGGCGATGTCATTGACGTTCTTCCGATGGCTGGCATAGCCTGCCATCGCGGGCGAGTCTATCACCGGTTTTAAGTATGTCTGCTTCTGTTTGTCTGTGCCGAATTTGATCAGCGCTGCCTGAGCCAGTGTCGTTGCTTCAATCGGTGCGCTGATGCCCGAGCATCCACAAGCCAGTTCTTCCAGAATTACACAGGAATCGAGATTGCTGAGAGCCAATCCACCATGCTCTTCAGGTACTTGAAAGTTGACCAGACCAATCTCCCACGCTTTCTTCAGGATCTCGCGAGGAAATTCGCCGGTCGAATCGAATCGATAAGTGTTCGGTCTGAGCTCACCATCGGAAAACTCTCTGGCTAATTTCTTGAACTCTTTCCGCTCGTCAGTGAGGGTAAACTGCGTCATTACAAACTCCAAGTAAGCTTGATCATGACTAATATACGCCCTTCAGGTCGCAATCACTGATTGCTTAAGATTCTGATATCTATTGTTCTGCCTGAGATAGCTTCTTGATGGCAGGAACGCAGACTTAATCGCGAACTTTTCTTTTCTTGGTCGATTCTTTCTTCGGCGGCGCGGCACGCTTTGGTGCAGGCGCGGATGCAGATGCCGGTTTCTTGCTGGCTTCTTTCAATTTTTTCGACCAGGCGCTCGGTATGTAGGAGCCGATTTTACCGTCTACAAACGTCGCAATTTTCCACATTGGAATTCGGGTTTCCGAGGCCCTTTCA
>CAYTDR010000395.1:0-7264 GCA_964436185.1 uncultured Candidatus Obscuribacterales bacterium
TCGCCTGTGCAGATAGTTATTGCAGTACCATCATATTATTGATCCCGCACTGCCGGTGGTTCATCCATAGCCAGGACTTTTGCTATAGTGTGAAATCCACCAAGACTATCTGTTCGTCAGCACCTCCGATGTTTGGCGACAGTAACTCTCAAGACCGACCAGGAAAACCAGACTTTGGTATTGTCGCCAACGCTCGTGCTTTTTGGTATCACCTCCAACTTGATAAATGATTCGATTTGTCCAGGAATCAGTTGCCGCATAGCGCTTGATACAGGATCCGGCGAGATGCTCGGGAACGCTTACGCTCAGGCTTGGCCCGGTCGGCAAATTCATTAACGGTTCGCATCAGGTCGATGCGTGAAATGAGCAATTCTTGTGTTATTTCTTGGGATTTGGCGGCGCTGCGCAGGCGCTCATTGAGCAGGAACATCGTGTGTGGCGCTCCACAATCCTCACAGGAAGTGTTTTCCCTCAGTTGGGGGATAATCGAGAATATCATTCGCTCGAGCTCTGGAGTTTCCAGAATGGAACCGCACAATGTGCATACCCATTCTTTGAGAATCTCGTCCATCGCAGTTACCTCCCGGTAAAGTTTCAACTTGCCTTGTTGCCAATTGATTTGTTAGTGCACAAACGTGGGTCCAACCAAATTTTTCCGCCAGCTACCGTCCTTATTGCTTGAGCAATTTGGACAGGCGGAGAGTTCTTCAAGCAGTATCCGTCCGCACCAGCCATCATCGCGGAGGCGACGTGGACCTGGTCAGAATATGCAGTATTCATCAAAACATGTACATCGGGAAGCACTCTCTTGATCTTTTGTGTCAGCGAGATACCGTCCCCGTCAACGAGTGAGATATCCATCAAAACGACGGTAGGTTTCTTCAATAAAATTTTCGAAACCGCTTCCATGCATCGGGAAGCTTCTCCTACAATTCTTATATCGGAAAATCGCTCGAGCATGAGTCTGTATGCGGTTCTTAGCACGTCTTGATCTTCGACCATGAACAGTCTGACGACCTGATCCGGATTGACTACAGATTCGAAACCAGGCATAAAATCCCCGTCGTCAGAGTATTCGTTAACGATGGCGCGAACGACTTCCTGGCGCATGACGAGGTTTGAAGAGGGCATATAATGGACCGCGATAGCGTAGGTCGATTTACACAAAGGGGGAAAGTCTAGATTGATGCAGTCTCTCTTCAGGTTGTCCGTAGATTTGATGCTGATTAATTCAAATTGATCGCCCTGATACCACAACTCTGTGTAGACACCGGGCAATGGCATCAACTCTGTTTTGCTATGGCAAATTGTGAAATCATAATTGCCGAGCAAAATAATTCTTTCGGTGGGTTCCATGCGTAATCTCCAGACAGTCAATACAATCATTCTGTCGAATAGCGGCTCTAAGCGCATTACGGTATCAACGTAAGTTGTGTCAGTGAAAACCTGATAAAAAAATCTGCGTGGTAAAATGAAGACGAATACGGCGAGCAGAGCCACTGATTGAATAACACGCCGGAACGATAGAAGAGTAATTACAAAATCAATCTTAATGATAGTGCGTTACTAACGCAGACCGGAACGCTTTTATCCAACAGGGTTTTCTTCGTTAGCACATGTTTGTGATGAAACTGTGATTGGAATGTGATCGAGATGTTGTCGATTGATAGACCCGATGTCACCATAGAAAAAACGCTGGCACGACTGGCTCAAGGGGTGCTCATATCAATCGCGGTGGCAGCCATCCTTTGTATAGTTGGCTGGCTTATTCGCATTCCGCTATTGCAGTGCTTGCATTTTTCGAACATTCCCATACCGTTCACCAACGCTATTAGCTACTTTCTGCTCGCGTTGGCAGGATTATGCAGCTGCGCGGCAGATCAAAAGGTGCGGCGAATTTCTGTTTCCGTTTTATCCGCCTGCCTGATTGCCAACACGTTATTGAGCCTTGCTCCTTTTGCACCTCCTTTCGGTCCTGAAGTCAACCACAGGTTTGCTTCCATGCTCGGAGTCAGTGGAACCATTAACGAGATGTCTCCGTTGACGGCGGCCTGCGTAGTCCTTCTTGGCCTAGTGGTTCTGTACAGACAATATTCGATTACCAACTCTACAAATGCGGTTGTTGAATCGTTTCCTTTGTTATCCATGTTTATCAGTGAAACGGCATTGATCGGCTGGGGTTACGGAACCAGAGCCCTTTATACATGGCCGCTGTTCAAGCAGCATATGCTCTTGTCGACTGCCACCATAATGTTGACCTTGAGCGTCTGTTTCGTACTTTTGCAAATTGGGCGCGGCTACATGAGCATTTTAGCGAAACGTTCTCAGGGTGGTTACGTAGCCCGACGTTTGTTGCCGGTCACGATACTACTGCCGGTATTAATCAGTCTAATGGGTGGGCTGACACATTATACGGAACAAGATTTTCTCACTCTCGTAGTTCTCTTTGTAGTCACGCTACCCTTCTTTGTCTTGTGGGTATCCACGTCGATTCATCAACTTCATCTCACCACTCGCATCTCTGAATGGCAGCGGCTGCAATTACAGCATTTCATCGAGCAATCCAACGATGCAATCATAACTGTCACACCATCAGGGAAAATTCTTAGCTGGAATAACGGAGCAGAATCGATTTATGGCTGGAGTTCCAAGGAGCAGGTGGGGAAGAACATACGGAGTTTGTGGTCGCCCGAATTTCAGGAGCGAGCCAGTCAAATCATTGACTCGTCGAAAGATGTGGTGCAGGCACAATCGGTGCACACAACGGACAACGGCGATGCAATCGATGTCGCGCTGACAGTCTCTCCGATTCGTTCGGTTGACCAGGTTCTGGAGGGGTTTTCAGTTACCATCAGGGATGTTACCGAAGCAAAGAAGGCGCAGTCTATTCAAACCGCATTGCGAATCGCAGCCGCTGAAGAGGGAGAACGTGTGCGGCTGGCGCGAGACCTTCATGATGAAATAGGGCAACGTTTGGCTTCAGCGGGCTTTTACGTGCAGTCCGCACTGTCGTCGTCACCGGAAAACTCGGCTATTCACTCTGAGTTGAACAAGCTTAGTCTCGCGCTGAGCGAGCTTGGGCAGGAGATTCGCAGAGTGACTCTGGAGTTGCGGCCGTCCGTTCTCGATTCTGTCGGACTTCACGCCGCGATCGAAAGATATATCGACGAATGGAGTGAACGAACCGGTATTGCCAGTGATGTCCAATGGAAAGGACCTTCTCGACTGCCTTCGTTGATGGAGACGATGATTTATCGAGTGCTCCAGGAAGCGCTCACCAATGCCTTCAAACACTCGCGGGCCTCGCAGATAACAGTGCTGGTCGACATTCGTTCCGACCGGTTTCTTGGAGTGATTGCCGATGACGGCGTAGGTTTTGGTGTGCTAGAACGGGCACGTGCGGATGCGCTCGGTCTATCAGGTATGCAAGAGCGATTGAATCTGATCGGTGGGGAGCTCAACATCAAATCCAGAATTGGAGATGGCACCACCGTTATAGTAAATGTTCCAATTTTGGCGACACAGGTGACTGACAATGACCAAGCTCCGATTATTACTTGCCGATGATCATCGAGTCCTGCGGGAAGGGCTTAAACATCTGTTGAAGCAGAACCCGACTTTGGACGTTGTCGACGATTTCGATGATGCCAGGGACTTGTGTCGGAGTGCCAAAGAGATCAAGCCTGACGTCGTAATTCTGGATTTTTCCATGCCTAACACGAAAGCTGTTGATACCATTCGTTTTCTCAACAAAGAATGCCCGAATACCCGCGTTCTGATGCTTACTATGTACGATGATCTGGCATATCTCAACCTGTGTCTTGAGGCAGGCGCGGCCGGCTACATCCTCAAGGCTTCTCCGACTACGGATGTCGTACAAGCGATCAACACGGTGGCAGAAGGCGGGGTTTATATCGATCCGGCGATGGCGCGCAAAGTGGCAAATAGGCTGGTGAAGAGGCATGACTCGCTAGGTGAGGCGATGTCGTCAATCGCTTTGAGCGAGCGAGAGTCGGAAGTATTACGGCTGGTGGCACGAGGAAGCACCAACAAAGAGGTCGCCGACCTGACGCGCATCAGTGAAAAAACTGTGGAGACATATCGCTCCAGAGCGATGGACAAATTGGGTCTTTCGAGACGCTCTGACCTTCTGCGATATGCATTGAGTATGGGATGGCTCGATAATCTCTGAGTTGGTTCGAACGATTTGTGGCGCTATCGATTGCGAAAGAGCATTTCCATTTCCGACCTGTCCTCGCCGCAAATAACAGAGAACAAATCATTCACTCGCCTGTATTTCGTGTTTGGGAGAAGCAAACTAGGATCGCTCTTATCGAGCTTTTCAATCTTCACGACTTCGCAAGTTAGACGCCTTCTCAGAATCTTATCGCCCTCTGTGAGGATGAAATACTCTTTCAATGGAAATCCCAGATCACAGCTGTACGTAAACAGTCGAGAATACAGATCGAAAATTCCTTTTTGATTGGGTGGGTTTGAGAAGACCCAGATTTCGTAGAGTGATGTTCTGCCACCGAAGCTGCTCAAGACTCGCCTATACTTAGTGATTTGATGTCCAAGCATGGTTCCGGTCCCAACCTTTTTAAGCGGCTCCAAGTTTCTTTGTCTTCGGGCGATAGGAGTCTGCGCGCTTGGTCGTTTGATGTCTTCACTGGGAGCGGTGGCGTCGGATAAGGCCCAGGCCGATGCCTCATACTGCGAGCGTATTAGCGGAAACTTGTCGAACGCTGCGAACGTCTTTGAGGAATCATTCCAAAAATAGAAACGACGAGGTTCGCCCGTTACCGCAGCTGAGAACCAATTATTGGTGATTCTTCCACAACCATTGGAGAGAATCAGAATCTCTCGAGGTCCGCCCCTACGGCTTCGTTCATGTAGTATTATCACTGGTGCCGATGATTGCTTTGCACTTAGTGATTTCCCGCGGTCGGCACGCATGGAACCGTCTGATTTTTCACGAGCTAGTGCCCCAGTTCTATCTGAGCATATGAATAACGACACGAAAATAGTGATGCAGATAGCGAATCGCATCATTGTGGTGCGTCGCACTCGGATCTCATCGCTGATAGCTCCTCTCGAGGACTGACTTTAGCAGATTCAGAATTACTGCCCACGCCTACCGCGAGCCCAGTGGAGCACACTGCCTCGAACGTTGGTTTTAGACATCTGGCTCGCTGCGGCAGAGCCGCCGGCACCGGCTGAGACTGTACCCGGGTCATATCCTTTGTAAGGCGAATATGTCTTGGGTGAGTACGATTGACTGGGCGCTTGAGTCGCCGGCTTATTTGCTGTGGCCGACTTCTTGCCGTATTTTAGTTTGCCGGTTTTTGCTTTTCTCCCTGCTGGCATCGCCTGATCGGGTGGCGGCGCTTGCGGGACGCCGTTTTCCACGCGTGGCAAGCCGGAAGAGAACGAAGGAGAGCCCATAGGCGAGTACTGCTGAAAGCCTGCTCGCGGTAGCGGCATGGCTCGCTGTTGCTGTTGTTGCATTTGTTGCTGGGCGCCAGGTTGACCTGGCATGGTTCGCTGATCGTTGACCAGCGGAACGTCATCCACGATCTGCCATTGTTGACGTGCCATATAGAAATTAACTTTCGGCAAGTCAGAGGACTTTTGTCGGAGGAATCCCTGGGCGTTGGCGTCCGTTACTGTAGTAAAAAAGCCGATGAGCAAAAGAGCCGGCAATACGATAACGGTTTTGCGAGTCTGCCGAGCCGATCCAGTTGTAGTCGTACCTTCCATAATTTTTGAATGTTTCGATAGTATGCAAGTCTTATTAGGCCAGTTTAAAGTCTCATCGTTTGCGATGTCAAGCAAACCGAACCTTTATCCAGGGTTTTGACCATATTTTCCTTAATTCTTACGCGGCTGCAAAGTGATATAACAGCATGACAGCATCTTATCCTATTTAGATGGAGATTGCTTCTTGGTGACTGTTGTCAATCACTGCATCACATGGATATGCGGTTCGTTAAACCGCTAAAGGGGTGAAGATGCCAAGCTGTGTTAGACTTTCTAGCCGAGGCTTGGTCTCAGGTTTTCAGAATTGATGTGCCGATTAGTAAGGAGCGCCCGAAAGTATGATCACTGAAGCCGTCAAGGAAGAGACGAATGTTCAGACGCGCCGCAAACTTGGTGTTGTAGCCGGTCTCGGCAATCTTCCGCCAATCCTGGCTCAGAGCGCCATTGACCAGGGATATGACGTGGTCGCCTTCGCTCTCACCGAGGAATGCGAAGCACTAATTAAGCCTTATGCGGTGAAGACACATCTTATCGCTGCCGGACAGCTAGGGCGCAACGTCAAGCTGATGCAGAAGGAAGGTCTCAAGGAAGTTGTTTTCATCGGCAAAACACCCAAGCTCGATTACCTCATCAGGCAGTGGCACAAGCTGGATTGGACGGCAATAATGCGATTGAGCAAGTTGCCGAACTTCAATGACGACACCATTCAATTCGCTGTTGGAGACTTGTGTGAGGAGAACGGTGTCAAAGTTCTTGCGCAATCGCAGTTCCTCAGGCATATCTTCGCCAACGCAGGTGTGATTACAAAGCGAAAGCCCTCACCGGAAGAATATGCTGACGTAGAGTACGGTATGGGGATTGCCAAAGAGATTGCTCGGCTTGATATAGGTCAAACCGTCATCGTGAAGGATCGCATGGTGTTGGCGATCGAGGCAATTGAAGGCACCGATGAGGCGATTAAGCGAGCGGTTTTGATGAAGCGCGGGCCTGTTGTCGTATGCAAGGTATCGAAACCCGATCAAGATCAGCGATTCGATATACCGACAGTAGGAATGACCACGCTCCAGTCGATGAGGGCACCCAAGCCGGGTGGCGTTCTTGCGCTAGAGGCGCGAGAGACGATGATAATCGATGAATCACGTATGGCAGAATGGGCGAACGCCAACGGTATCGCCATCGTTGCCGTCTAGCCTCTGACTGAATATGTGTGGTATTACTGGTAGTGCCAGTCGCTTCTCGAGGTTTGCTCGGTGAGCCTGCTAACCTTGGGTTCACGACACGAAGATCAACGATAGTCGCTGTTAGTCAACTAGTGATTACCCGGAACATTTAAGCGTGATTCTGTTCTTGAGTAATATCGACTGGAGAATGTCATAATCAACATCATGTACAGTCAATAGGTGATGCTCTCTCTAGTCGATATGGAACGTTGAGGCGCGGCTGTCAGCCGTTTGCGACGTTCAATCAGCTCGATATGCTCGTCGCCAACATCAAGGACCCGCTA
>CAYTDR010000396.1:0-7259 GCA_964436185.1 uncultured Candidatus Obscuribacterales bacterium
CTCCAGCTCGAGATTCGCGTATGGATTTCCGCCAGTCGCTTCATTAGAATGCTTTGCTTGCCTTGTCCGTCAAGCATCAAGGTTTCGATCGTATCTTTCGAAAACCCGCGACGCAGCAAAACTTCCTGCATTGCATCAAAGTCATTGTAAATCCCGACGTCCTCAGACTGCGAGTGAGGCGCAGCTATCACTACCGCAAGACGATTGGGCATCTCTCGAACGACGACAAGCTCTCGCGCTGATAGCAGGGGAAACGAGCTGCTCATCAACGTTACCAGTTGAAGAATCAGCAAGAACAGAGTCAGTCTTCCTTTTCTCAGCATCGTCATCTGCAATTCACTTTGAAATTGTACGACCGGCGGAACGATCGGAGCAGCTTACATCTACGCATGATTTTAGCCTATCACCATCAGGTCCGCGTGTTTTGCAGCCTTATCTTAGTCGGATATCAGAGGACTCGCCCCGCACGAACACTGATGCCGGGAAGAATTATGACATCTCTAATAAGCGTTCGTTTCCTGCGTTCCAGTTAGTATAATTGCGTCTTCTATCTATACGGGAGCATTGGTGATGACAACTACCGGATTGGTGAAAGGTCAGTTAGAACCGACCTGGACATTGACAAAAGTTCAAGAAGAAACGGCCAGCGCACTGACCGGTCACATGCTCATTACATCCAGAGTGCTGCAAAACGCGGACCCCAAAACGTTGCGTCTAATTCGCAAAGAATGGGCGGACTTGAGGATCGAATATTTTCGCTCACTGGGCGTAAAGACACCATTAGATTTGGTGCGCGCATGGACCGAATACGATACCAACATGTTTGGTTCGAGTATGCGTTTCTGGGGCGACGAAAAACAAGCTCATGTCGAATATGACTACTGCGGCTGCTGGTCAGCGCTGGATAAGCTGAACACAACGGGGCAGGAACAAGAATTGATGATCGATGGCTGGAGCGAATTGAGCGGTTTAATCGCCGGCGCATTCGGTTTTGTTGGAGAAGAAAAGCTTGGCTGCGAGCCGGATGAAGCGGGTTGTACAATCACATTCAGCATAGTGTGAGTATCTTCCAGCCCTGACCAGCTCGATCGAATGGCAGGCACCAGCAGTAGGGCTATCGACGAGAGAACGATCAAAGAAGTCGTCAACTCGTACTCGAAGTTCTTTCGATTTCGTCAGGAAAACTGGTCTGCATGGTGGCATTGTTTTGTACTACCTTTTGCGCAGGACGAATGATAGTACCAGAGCGGCTCAAGTGGCGAAGAAGCTGGATGAATTGCCGCACGACAAATCGTGGAGAGGAAGCATCAGCCAGTTCATCAACGGACGAACGGCTGCTCGAAAAATAATCGATAGCGCCAAAACGGACTCAGAGAGAACCGCCGTTAATTATTATCGGGACATTGATTCTCTAGTGAAAAATCAAGGCGGCAAGCAATACTTCGACTGGATTAACGACTATGGCGACGCGACGGTAGACGAATTTCGCTGGGGTGTGACCGAGTTTACACGTTTAAACGACACCAAAGTCCATTAAAAGATCCGCCGCAGAATCAATTGCAGCGCACTAAGCCGTCCAGCGATTTTTTTGCCGGACACCAAAATCCAGCCACAGAGCGGTTCGTCCAGGACATTAATTGACGAAAAAGGCGGAAACGGTTACAAAATCGGGCCCACGTTTGCCATTAAGGAAAATTGGGCTAATTGAGAATAGCCTTTCGCGATTTGTCAACCTCGGATTAACGGCCAATCTGCCGAATTGCTCACGACCCCACCTCACGAGCTGTTGTTTGCCAGCTCACGTCTTCTCCTCCCGGCGACCCTTACGTAATGCCTGACAATAACTGGTCGAACACGAAAGAAAAGTCCAGAATGGACGATAGCGAAGACAACGATTCGTCGAGTTCGAAAGACGGCAACTTCCCCGAGCACAGCTGTTTCGAGCTCGAGCCAATTTCACCGGATATGCGGTTGCATGAGACCGACGACGTCAACGGCTGGCCGGCTGATGCGGTTGAAGAAGAACGGCCGATTAAACAGTTCAAGTACGAGACGCCTGTAGCTAAAACGCGGAAGGACAGGCGGAAACTGTTACCTGAAGAGAGCAATTACAATCTGGATCCGATAATCCTGGAAGCCAACAGACTTAGCCCTGCGGACCTCGACGAGCCGGCTTCTGACAAAGCAGAGGATAACGACCAGCAACAGGCATTGAACAAACCTAAGCCGATGAGACCGATGAGGACCACCGAAGTCGAGCAATCACCGGATCCAGGCGTGAACGGTTCGAAACCTCCAACTCCGCCATCCCCCTTGCGAGTTCTGCAGAGTGGCATGCATCGCAAAATGCAAACCAAGCCCCCTAAGCCATCCTCGGTCGATGAGGGCAGATCCCACTACAGTAACCGTTTTCCTGAAGAGACACTCGACAATCCGACCTACGAGCCCAAGCACGAGAAGAACCGAGTCGCCGGATTCCCGGAACAGACGCAAGACAGTCCGCCATACCAGCCGGCTGCAGACAGGAGATCGCCTGAGCGTTTTCCGGAAGAGACTCAGGACAACCCTCCATTCCAGCACAGAATGGGCGAACGGTTTCCGGACGAAACCCAGGACACGCCACCCTATTGTCCAGGCGCAGAACGCGGAGCGGTCGACCGATTTCCCGATGAAACCCAGGAGAATCCTCCCTACCAGCATGGAGCAGAAAGGCAGAACGTCCGTCGCTTCCCTGAAAACACCCAGGATGTGGAGCCATACGAGCCTCGCACAGATCTCAGTGGCGATGATGTTCGAGACTACCAGTCGCGCACCTTCCCTCCCCGACATGGTTTGAGCAGATTCGTCCAACCGGGCTGGTCGACCAATGAAAGCATCGAGCAGAGGCCGAGTCAATCCCAGAACAACGAGTCCCAGAACAGCGAGTCCGATAACACCCACTATCATCAGTCCGACGAAGAGTTTCAGTTAGGCGAGAGTATTTACGAACTCGAGCCCATGACTCCGGATCAACTTCTTTGTCTCTCGGTAACTCAGGTCGAGGAAGCGGAGCGGCTAGAGAACGAACGCCGGTCATGGTCCGAGCAGGGTGAGTCTCGCCAATATCTGCAAACAAACGAACAAGTCCTCAGGGCTCCAGCGCCGGCCCCTGCCCCCGTGGAAACCGCACAGGAAGACCAGTTTGTAGATTATGTCTTGGCCAACAAATATCAGATCCTGAGCAAGGTGGGAGTGGGTGCAACGGCCAAGGTGTACAAAGCTCGCCAACTGGCTACCGGACGAGTGGTGGCCATCAAAGTGCTCAAAGATTCCTGCCCTCAAAACATGGTGGAAGGCTTCGAGCAAGAGATCGTCACTCATTCGAAACTCGATCACAAGAACATCGTTGAGTTCATCGAACGCATGGTTAATCCAGCCGGTGACGTCTTCCTCGTGATGGAGAACATCAGGGGAATCTCGCTGCAAGAGATTATCAGAGTGCATGGACCCATCCTCAAAGAGGACTATATCTGGAACATCGTCAGCCAGATGTGCGATGCACTAGAACACGCACATCGTCGCGGCATCATCCATCGCGATTTGAAAAGCGCCAACGTCATTTTGGCCAAACAAGACAAAGAGGAGATGGTGGTGAAGATCCTGGATTTCGGGCTCGCCATCAGGGAATGGGTTTCGCAGAGCGTCAGTCAGGGGTTTACCGCCGGCTCGCCATTGTTCATGAGTCCTGAGCAATGCAGGGGACAAGAGCTGACACCACGATCCGATTTGTATTCACTCGGTATTATCGTTTATGAGATGCTGACAGGTTCTACGCCTTTCACAGGAAAGAACTTCTCAGAGGTTATGGCTTCCCACTGCAATCCGAGCATTACCGCGGCTCCGCTTGCCAGCGCTGTTCCCGACCTGAAGGGCGCCAATCAACTGGATCAGATTATGGGCAAGTTGCTCAAGGTTCGCGAGGGAGAACGGTTTCAGAGCGCGGCGAAACTAAGAGAGGCATTTGCTTACTGGTACGAGTCTGTCAAAAACGACAACTGCGAAGATCTGATTCCGGAAGAACTGTTCCGCGAGCAATCCAATACATACAACTTCGCCGCACCACAATCGAGTCTTGCCACCACCGTGTTGCTGCGCAACCTGGGTGAAAGCTCCGATGACGCATCAAGGGCGAACAGACCGCGACTGAATAAAGAGAAGCTTATCCATAAACAAGCATACAAATCCGCGGTTAAGCATATCGTAGTACTAGTACTACTGATGGTGGCGACTCTAGGTTTGGTGGCATTCTTCTACTTTAAAGACAAGGGCAAATCCGCCAAAGTTCCACCCGGACACGCGGCTCAGAATGCCGTTAAAATGCCCCCAGGAAAGCCCCCTGCCAATGCCGGCAAGACACCGCCAGGGAAGGCACCTCAAACCGCCGGCAAAACAGTTCCAGGCAAGACTCCTGCTCATCCCGGTCAAAGTCCACGATCGACGCCCGCTCGTTCGGGTAGTGGAAAAGCTCACTAAGCTCGCTAAGCCAATCGCGACTTTACTAGAAAACCTGCTCACCTACCGCTTTATCAGATATACGCACCTGAGACTGATCACTTCATGCCAGGCTGCGGCCGCCTCTACGCGCCGCTTCCATTCGCGATTTTGACTGACACGATGCAGTGCTCCCAGATCGCTGACAGTGCGATTGAGCGCCGATTCATCATTTGATTCGAAGAACGTAAGATAGCGCTTCGGCTCGCGTTTATCGCTGCAATACCGTCTAACAGCGCACCAGCCGGGGATATCGGCAATCTGGAGGGGCAAGTAGGTGTTCTCGTACCACTCCTTAAATTCGAAGTCACGGGTATCCCGAACATCCAGCGACCATAAAGTGAGCGGCCGCGTGCCGAACGGTCCGTCAGGCGTGCCTCGATCGTGCGTCCAGCACGGTTGATAGTTGATACGGCTGAAATTGCGAAGATCGTTGTTCTTCCACTCCTGAAACTCAGTCACCAGATCTCTCATGCTCTGCGTTTTAAAAATGTCGTCAGCCCGCCCCAATACCTCGGCTCCATTGAGTTCGTAGATAGTCAGATACTGTTTTGTCTGAAGGCGAACAGTACCAGGTGAGCTAATCTCCTCGTACCGCCTGATCGAGACGACATCTTCTGCAGAGGCGAGAATGGCTGGCAGAAAGCGGTGCTGGTAAAACTCGTTGAATTCGCCTTCCTTTTCAGGAGCTACACCGAGAGTAATAATCATCAGGGGGTTGGACTGCATATAAGCTCCTTCGCCGCTTCGCCTCATTGTTTCGCACAGGCATTGTAATACCTGCAGGTCGGGCGTTCGCGTAATGCTCACCGAACTGCCATCTGTGCTCCGACATATTCTAGCGCGTCTGGATTTAGCCGAGTGATGAACTTTGAGCGCGGAGATGTGATGATGCACTTGGCGAGGTATAAAACTCCAGTGGGCCAGCCATCTAAGCAGCGAGACGCTCTGAGCATGAACGAAACAACAAGCTGCCCGGTTTGTCTGAAGCCCAAGGATAAAGCCGGCGATGGCTTCCTCACCAGATTCATCGAAACCTGTCAGTGTGACAGAAACAACAACAACGATTCGCAGCAACTGAAGACCTGCACACTGTGCGGAAGACGCATTAGCCAAGGGCGCGCAGGGAGCATGACACAGTGGATCTTTCGACCGGACAACTGTAACTGTACGACGCCAAAGCCAGTCGATGATGCTGAATTTACTTCCGAGCAACAACACCCACAGTTGCAACCGGTCGATCGGGTAGATGAGGATGAGATAAAGCTCTCTGCTGATGATTTCCCGACCGAACGATACAAACCGACCAGGATTCTCGGACAGGGACTGGCCGGCAAAGTTTATTTGTGCAGAGATAGACTTCTTGGCGCGCAGGTAGCCATCAAAGTCTTGCGGTCGATTACGCCTGCCAGCTTGATCTCGTTCCAGCGGGAAGCAAAGGTGCTGAGCACGCTTAACCACGCAAACATAGTGCGCATTCTCGACTTTGGTGCGACAGGGAACTCGAAACCATATATGGTGATGTCCTACGTGGATGGTCAGACGGTCGGACAACTCATTTTAGAAGAAGAGTCACTGGGTACAGCTGAGGTCCTGAGCATTATCCGCCAGGTCTGCTGCGGCTTATCATATGCTCATAGTAAGGGGATCTTTCATCGCGACATCAAGTCAGACAATATTCTTGTCTCTAATCAGTCGGCCGATCTGCAAGCGTTCATAGCTGACTTCGGGCTGGCAATGGCAGATGCTCCGCTGCAGGAATCAACAGTTTTCCAGGGACGCACAGTTGTTGGCACACCTCGATACATGTCTCCGGATCAGGCGATGGGCAGGACCTTCGACGCGCGAAGTGATATCTACTCCATTGGCTGCGTGCTCTATGAGATGCTCTGCGGGCACCCACCGTTCGATGGAGATGCGGCGATCGAAATCATAAAAATGCATGCAGAGTCAGACGTGCCTCCGCTAGTCAATCATGCGAAGGAAATACCAATACCGAATTCGGTGGCAAAGATCGCCTATAAGTGTCTGGAAAAACTGCCGGACAATCGGTACCAATCCATGGAAGAACTGGTAGGGTCGATCTCGATAATTCTCGAAGACCCGATCTACGTCAGTTCATCTGCAACTATTCAGACCGTTCACGCAATACAAGATCTTCCAACGACCGCCAAAGCGGCATTCACAGGGCAGGAGCAAATTCTCTCCAATTCCCGATCGCTGCTGCAAATTGCCTTGGTTTCATTGGCGATACTAATCGTGTTTCTCGGCGCGCTTGCCGGCGCGCGCATATTCTCCACTAGGACTGCTGATCTAGAATCTCTGGCCACTCCTGATGAGCACCTTCGCGCCCGAGTTGACAACGAGTTACCAACCATCGAGCAAATAGAAAAAAGCAACGAAAACAAGACTGCACGAAAGCGGACCGACTCAGACGCGCCAGGTGCGGCGGTTGTCGCAAACGAGAAGACCGGACAAGGCTGGCTTGTGGTCAGATCGACATTTCAGGATGAAGATTTGATCAACCTTGCTTCCGATACGAAAAAGCTGGACTTACGAGGATCCCGCGTGAAAACTTTGGAGGGAGTTGCGAGGCTATCGGCGCTGGAGGACCTACAGCTCGATCAACTAGCGATCACAGATGACTCCATGAAACAACTCAAAGGATTGAACAGACTCTCTCAATTAAGTATTTCCGGCACATCTATTACAAGTCGAGGACTGAGCTA